>DATCEJ010000440.1:0-6077 GCA_036510135.1 Roseiarcus sp.
CGCGGCATGGCGTTCCTCAGCCCCACGTGTAGCGCACGCGAGCGGCTCCGTTACCACCTCGCTTCGAGCGACCGAAGCTTTGGATCCCACGCAGCCCATGGCCCTGGATTACGCGCCTAGTTTGCGCCCTGCATGATACGATAGGGCGCAGAATAGACCCTCTCCTCACTCGTCGGCTGAGATATTCCGTCAGATCGTTTGCCGTAATCCCGCGTGCCGGAACACGGAAGTTACGGATCGCACCGGGCTGTCCGCGTGTGGCGGTCGACATTCGGTAGTCGCGTTCTCAAACTTAAGTTTGGGGAGCGGAGAAGGGCGCGGAGGACCGGGTGAAGACCACTCCTGGAGCCAGTTTTGCGCCCCGCAACAATTCGGAGCCGCTCATTGAAGCCCTACCTGATCGCTGCCCTTCAAGAATTCGTATCGCGCCAGACCCGCATGCTATGCTCATTCCTTCAGAAAGGAGGGTTCCAGGAGCGCCGGTCTCCGTTGTAACTTGGACGCGAAAAAATTTGATGTCTTCCTTGCGATTTCCTATCATGACTGCAGAGCGCGCACCTGGCGCAGGTGACAAGGCGTGAATTTGGTTGCGAACCATCTCTGCGCCGTTTGTCCAGTCAATCTCAGCCTCACTTTTATCAAGCTTATGCGCGTAGCAAATGCCAAAGTTTGACTGGTCCCGATACTCCAATAAACCGTCTTCCATCGAACTCAAGGCGCTCACCGCCAGCTTGGCGGCGACTATGGCAAGACGGCTTGTGAGGTCCCCCGTTGTGTCTTCTGGACGTATTGGAATGACTTCCCGCATCGCGATCGGCCCGGTGTCGAGACCAACTTCCAGCCGCATGAGGTCGACGCCCGTTTCTGCGTCGCCCGCCATGATTGCCCGCTGGATAGGGGCAGCGCCCCGCCAACGTGGCAGCAACGAGGCGTGGAGGTTTACGCAGCCTAGTCGCGGCGCTTCGAGAATTGGAATTGGTAATAGTAGACCGTACGCGGCGACAACTGCCACATCTGCCGCATGATCATCAAATGCGTTCTCCGCTTGGGTGGTGCGCAAAGTCGTCGGCGTGAAGACGGGAATTCCAATTGAATCCGCCGCGACGTGAACCGGCGTCTTTTTGAGCTCCAAACCTCGACGGCCGCCGGCCGCAGGAGCGCGTGTATAGGCGGCGACCAGCGCGTGGCCGCCCTTCACGATTTCCAACATCGTTGGAACCGCGAATTCTGATGTGCCCATGAATACGATTCTCACCGCAAGACACCTCTCTTAGCTACATCGCTAAAATAGCGAAGGCTTGCACCGCTCGAGTTCGTCGGCCAAACCGAGAGTTCGGCTTCCGCTCACCGGCATGCTCGAACATCCTTCGCACAGTGTTGTGACCCAGGCATTTCCGCCGCAGGCCTCGGTACTCCTAAAGTGGTGAGGCGCCGCGATATTTCGTGGATCGTTGACCTCGATCCCTCAACTGGCAAAGGAGCGGCGCAAAATCCGACGCTCGCTTTTTCGACCGCTCACGCTCTGTCCGCACTCTCGCCTTTCTGGCAGCGCCAGAGACCTTCACCGTCACCCGCTTCCACACCACTTGGGCGGCTATGAGCGACGACCCGACCTATCTCTCCCAGTTCGACCCGATTCTCGAAGGGATGCGCAGGGCCGGAGTTCCGGAACAATGACTGCCGTTAGAAACGGAATTGGCCCCGTCACACTGTTTTTTGCGCGTCGTTCGAGGCGGCGCGAGCGCGCCCGAAGGCCAATACAATTGCATTTTTTTGCGATTCCTAGGCGATCTGCTAGCGTTCTTCTCTTGCCGCGATGTGTCAGGTGAGTTGTCGCGCGGCCTTTGGAGGACGTCATGGACGTCGCCACTTGGCTCCGAGGCCTGGGTCTCGAACGGCACGAGACCGCTTTTCGCGACAACCTGATCGACCTGGATGTCATTCGCGAGCTGACCGAGAGCGACCTCGAAAAGCTCGCCTTGGCGCTCGGCGACCACAAGCGCGTTCTGAAGGCGGTCGCCGCCAGTCTGTCGATGCTCGAGCCGGCGGCAACCGCCCCCACCGCCGCCCCCCGCGCACGAGGCAAAGGGGAGCGATGGCCCGTGAAGGGCCTGGATAGCCGAGGAGCCCGCGGAGACGCCCCTTGCTCTGAGGTTTACGGCGATCGCGCTCATGCCCTATGAGGAAGCCTGCAATCGCCGGCATTTCTCGATCCGAGCTGTCCGGAAGACAGGCGCTGTTTTGGGGCGGTGGCGAAGGGCGCTCAGGAGCAAGACGACAGGCAATGCATTCTCTCTATCGGTCAATCGTCGTCGCGGCGATTACGTTTGCCGCGAGCGTCGTCGGCATGCTCCTGCAATGGAGGGTGCCAGCGGATGTGCTCACCGCGTCCAAGGGCTCGGTCGGCGCCATGGTGGGGCTCATCACGCTCCTGCTCGCGCTCGTACTCGGCCTCCTCGTCTTCACCGCCTTCTCGGTCTACACGACGCAGCAGACCGAAGCGCAGTCGCTGGGCCCTGTGGTGATCGAGCTCGACGTTGTCCTCGAACAATACGGCGCCGATGTCGCGGGCGCCCGCACGGGGTTGAGGGAGGCGCTGGGACGGGCGCGTAGGCGCTTCTTCGACGATGTGAAGCGCGGACCCCAGGCGCATACGATCGAGGAGACTCGGGCGACCATGCACTGGATGAACACCTATTTCGACAAACTTCAGCCTCCGAGCGAGCGCCACCGGCAATTGCTCACCTCGGCGCGTGATCTCGCCAAGAAGTTCGCCGAAACGAATATGCTGATGGCGCGCCAGCTCGCCAATCCGTTTCCCCCCTATGTGCTGCTCGTCGTGGTGTGCTGGGCTGCGGCGCTGTTTCTCGGCAACGGCCTGGTGGCTGCGCCGAATGCGGTCACGGTCTTTGCGAATCTTGCGGGCGCGATCGCCATTGGCAGCGCGATTTTTCTCATCCTCGAACTCAGCACGCCCTATACGGGCCTCATCCGGCTGTCATCGGCCGGCCTCGATCGGATGCTTGAGGTTCTCCGGCAAGCCGAGAGGAAAGACACGGCCGCGCAGTAAAGCGGGGACCGCAGCTGATGGACGAGATCGAGCGGCTCGAGCTTCGGATCGAAGAACTGCGCGAGGCGATCGCGCGCAGCCGAAGGCTCAGGCTCGTCGGCTTGGCGTCAGCCGTGGCCGGGCCGGCGCTGATCGTCGGGTTTGTTCTCGGCTTTGTCGATTATGCGCCAACCCGCGTGATCGTCGCCCTGGCTCTCGCCATGGGCGGGATGGTGCTCATGGGCTCGAGCCGCTCCAGCACCGAGGAATTGCAGCGCGCCTTAAAGCAGGCTGAGGCTGAGCGAGTGGCGGCGATCGACGCGCTCGAACTCATTCAGGTTGGCGACGGGAAGGGTTGAGCGACACCGCCACCTACGTGATTGAATAGCCGCCGTCGATGACCAGCACCGCACCCGTGACGAAGCTCGCCAGAGGCGACGAAAGGAAGAGCGCTCCGCCCGCGACCTCTCCTGGATCCCCCCATCTCTTCATCGCGGTTCGGCCAGCGATTTGAGCGTTTCGCTCCGGGTCGTCGCGCAAAGCCTGTGTAAGCGGTGTCGCGATCCAGCCGGGCGCGATGGCGTTGACGCGGATTCCCTCTCCCGCATAGGCGATCGCAAGAGATTTGGTGAGTTGGACGACACCGCCCTTTGAGGCCGAATAGGCCGGGACAAGGCCGCCGCCGAAGAAGGACAGCATCGAGGCGGTGTTGACGATGGTGCCGCCGCCTTCGGCAAGTTTCGGGCGCGCGGCTGCGCAGACGCGCATCGACCCGGTGAGATTGACGTCAACGACATCGGCGAAAACGTCGGGCTCGAGTTCCTGACCGCGTCGTATCATGCCAGCGCAGTTCACGACATGATGGAGCCGCGGCAGGGCGTCGATGAGCGTGCTGACGGCTTTGCCGTCCCGCACGTCGAGCGTCATAAACTGCGCCCCCTGAGCGCCGGCGCCTGGCTCGCAGCGTGGATCTCCGCGTCTGTAACGCCTGTCGCGAGCACACTGGCGCCCAGCGCGAGAAAGCCTTCCGCGATCGCCGCGCCGATGCCTGAGGTTCCGCCAGTGATGAGCGCCTGGCGCCCCTGAAAGAGACCGGGTCTGAGCGCGTCGGCTGCTTTCAGGGATCCTTCAGCGAATGAACTGGTCGACATAATCCTCGCCCAGACCGACCTTCGCGTAGTGCTCACGACACAGATCGATCTTCGTGAAAACGTCCTCGAATCCGAGCGCCTCTCCGTAAGCGTCGCAATAGTACATGATGCCGTTGACCTGAAAGAAGGTGATCATCTCCTCGACATCGTCGGGGACGACCAGCGTGTGAGTCTCCCCTGGCGGCTCGAACACGTAAGAGCCTTCCTCGGCGACCCAGTCATGCTCCAGATAATGCCAGCGTCCCTTGAGCACGAGGCCGTGCACGGCTTGGGGATGGCGATGGCGGCTCAGCACGCCGGACTTGCGCACTTTGAGGAGGTTCATCCAATAGCCTTGCGACCGGTTGAGGCAGAGCGGGCGGAACCAGACGTTCTCGCCCTGAGGCACCCACACACGCTCGTCGACGGGAATCGCGTGCGGGACCACGAGATCCGGCAGCGTCTCCTTTGGCATTGGATATTGGTAGGGCATACGCGGATTGGGATCGACCTTCATGGGCGGCATTGGCGGGTCCTGAATGGGGCGCGAAGGCCGGGCGACGGCGCATGCAGCCGCCGCCCAGAGCCGACGCGCTTATTTGTCCGGGCGTGACCACAGATTCGGGATCGTGTTCACGTTCTCCTGCGTCACAAGCCGGCCTTTGACCAGACAATTACCGTCCGGGCAATCCGGCTTTTCGCCCTTGGCGATAAGGACCGCCTGTCGGATCGCCTCCTTGGCGTGGGCGTAGGCGTCATAGGAGGTGCCGACGTCGACATATCCGTCCTGCATGGCCTTTACGGCCTCAGGAAAGACGTCCTGTGAGGCGATCCAAACGTGGTTGGGGTCGCCCCGCTTCGCCCATTTGCCAACGCTCTCCAATGCGGATTGGACCGCCGGAAGCGCGAAGTCGCTCGCGAGGAACATGCAATTGGCGTCCGGATGCGCGCGGAAGGCGTTGACCGTGCCGGACCGGAAGAGGTCGGGATTCCATTCGGTCGGCACCGACTCCAGGGTCTGGACGACGCCTGACTTGTCGGTCGCTTCGTGCCAGGCCTTCGAGCGATTCACGGCGTTGATATCGGTCAAGGATCCTTCCAGCTCGATGCACTTGCCCTGCACGCCCTTCTCCTTCAGGAGCGCCACAAACGCTTCCGCAGTCGTCTTCGCCTGATCGTAACTGTCGCCGCCGACATGGACGGTGGGCTTCGTCGTCTTCGACTGGCGGTCGAAGGTCATGAAGGGAATATTCGCGGCCTTGGCGGCGCGGATCGACGCGCCGATCGCCGATGCGTCTTCAGCGCGGGCGATGATGAGGTTCACATTCTGGTTGATCAGGTCCTCGATATTGGAGGCTTGGCGGGACGGGTTGGCGTCCGCGACATTGATCACCCATTTGAAGTTCACGCCGGCCGCTTCCCCCTGCGTCTTGCCCTCGGACTCCATATATTCCTGCCACTTGACGGGAAGCTGGTTGTCCATTGCGTTCCACGACAGACCGATGACGAAGTCTTTCGCGGCGGCGCTCTGAACAGCCAGAGCCGCCAGGGCGGCCAAGGCCGCCGTTGCTATTGTCCTCATTTTTCGTTCCTCCTTTGCATTTGTCATTCGGCGACTGGGACGAAGCTTCGCGGATCGTTCCGCGAGAGACTTCACGATGCGGCCTGCGCCGGAGGCCGGATGGGAATTCGCCGCAGGCGCCGTGTTCGAAGCGCATCGATGTACATTGCGACAAAGATCAGACCGCCAGTGACCAGCTTGTAGGCGTAGGGATCGGCGCTCATCTGGTTGAGGCCGTTCGCGATCATGGTGAATGCGAAGGCGCCGAGAAAGACGCCGGGCAGAATCGTTCCCCGGCCGCCGAACAGGCTCACGCCCCCGACCACGATCGCCGCGA
>DATCEJ010000441.1:0-10801 GCA_036510135.1 Roseiarcus sp.
ATCTGGTCGGCTTCGGCCTGGGGCGAGGGCACGTATATGAGCCCCTCGCCGGCGGTGAGCGGCGACGGGTCGGTCTCGGTGAAGCGGTTGACGCCGACGACGATCTGCTCGCCGCGCTCGATCGCCTCGAGTCTCCGCGTATTGGATTCGACGAGCTTCGCCTTGAGCGCCCCCGTCTCAACCGCCTTGACCGCGCCCCCCATCGCGTCGATGGCGGCGATTTCCGCCAACGCCTCGCTCTTCAGCTTGGCGATCAGCGCCTCAAGCTCCTTGCTGCCGTCGAAGATATCGCCAAACTCGAGCAGGTCGGTCTCATAGGCCATGATCTGCTGCAGGCGCAGCGACCATTGCTGGTCGAACGGCCGCGGCAGACCGAGCGCCTCGTTCCAGGCCGGCAGTTGCACGGCGCGGGCGCGAGCGTTCTTCGACAGGACCACCGACAGCATCTCAATGAGGATGCGATAGACGTTGTTCTCAGGCTGCTGTTCGGTCAGCCCGAGCGAATTGACCTGGACGCCGTAGCGGAAGCGACGCTTGGCAGGATCCTGAACGCCGAAGCGATCGCGCGTGATCTCGTCCCACAATTCGACGAAGGCGCGCATTTTGGCGAGTTCGGTCACGAAGCGCATGCCGGCGTTGACGAAAAACGAAATCCGCCCGACGATCTCCGCGAACCCCCCTTCGTCGATCTCGCCCGATTTGCGGACCCGTTCGAGCACGGCGATCGCCGTGGCGAGCGCGTAGGAAAGCTCCTGGACCGGCGTCGCCCCGGCTTCCTGAAGGTGGTAGGAGCACACGTTCATCGGGTTCCACTTCGGCGTCTCGCGGGCCCCGAACACGATCATGTCCTTGGTCAGCCTGAGCGACGCCTCGGGCGGGAAGACATAGGATCCGCGCGCCAGATATTCCTTGATGATGTCGTTCTGGGTCGTGCCCTGGAGCTGGGCGCGAGGCACGCCTTGCTCGTCGGCGATCGCGATATAGAGAGCCATCAGCCATGGCGCGGTGGCGTTGATGGTCATCGACGTGTTCATGGATGCAAGCGGGATCCCCTCGAACAGGGTGCGCATGTCGCCGACGTGAGAGATCGCGACACCGACCTTGCCCACCTCGCCGCGCGCCAGCAGATGGTCGCTGTCCAATCCGGTCTGGGTCGGCAGATCGAAGGCGATCGACAGCCCTGTCTGCCCCTTGGCCAGGTTCTGGCGATAGAGCTTGTTCGACTCATGCGCAGTCGAATGGCCGGCATAAGTCCGGAAGATCCAGGGCTCGTCGCGACGCGCCGCCGTCGTTCGTCCGTTCGCCTGCGCCATGATTCGCTCGCTTAATCGCCCCGGCGTCGGCCTCGCCCTCGTGCGCCCTCACTCAATCATTGTGCAGAGCACAATTACAGAAAAAATTATGGGACGCCACAGCTTGCTCAAGACCGCGCGGCCGCAGCCGGACGGAAAATTCGCCGTCGGGTATTTTTTTGCCCTCAGTTCGACGCGTATGACGGGCTGGGCTTACCTGGTCAGCGTTTGGCGACCGCGCTGACGATCACGACCGTGGTCAACAATCCCCCGGCGAGCGCGACTGCCGTTAGATAAGGGTCATAGGCGACGTAGGGTTGGAGCCACCAATTGCGAACGCAGAGCCCCGCATAGGCGCCGAGCAGAGCATAGAAACCGTTCCAGTATGGACCCATCCCGTAGCGGCCAACGATGTAGTCGATTGCAAAGCCAGCAGAAAAGAACGCGACAACTGCGCCGAGCAAAAGGGCGACGAAGTCGAAATTCCCAAGATCTTCAACGAATTGAAACAACGGCCAGTTCGACATTACCGCAGGTCCTCGTCCCGCCTCGACCGCAGCCGATCCGTCTTCCTTACGCTTCATTTCCTGCTGCGGCGTAAATTCCATTGCGGCCAAGCGGAATCGTTGATCAAAGTCGGATTGATTTTCGTGGACTCAAAGCGCAATGGTTAATTGTGCGCCGCAATATGGAGGGCTTCCAGCTCGTGGGGCGCATCGTAAGACCCTGAGGGAGCCATGAATACTCGCCCTGTGGGCGCCGAGTCGCTTGCCGCGGCGCTGAAGAAGGACCTTTACGAAATCGGCGAGATTCCACCGCTGGGTCACGTGCCGGCGTCGATGTATGCCTGGGTCGTGCGCAAGGACCGGCATGGGCCGCCCGAACAATCCATGCAGGTCGAGGTCGTGCCGATATGGACCCTCGACAGCCACGACGTGCTGGTCCTGGTAATGGCGGCCGGGGTGAATTACAACGGCGTCTGGGCGGCGCTCGGCGAACCCGTCTCCACCCTCGACGTCCACAAGAACCCCTATCACATCGCCGGCTCCGACGCGTCCGGAATCGTCTGGGCGGTCGGCTCCAAGGTCAAGCGTTGGAAGGTCGGCGACGAGGTCGTGGTCCATTGCAACCAGGACGACGGTGACGACGAGGAATGCAACGGCGGCGACCCGATGTTCTCCGCCTCGCAGCGCATCTGGGGCTACGAGACGCCCGACGGCTCGTTCGCCCAGTTCTGCCGCGTGCAGGACCGTCAGCTTATGGCCCGCCCGAAGCACCTGACCTGGGAGGAGGCGGCCTCCTACACGCTGACGCTCGCCACCGCCTATCGCATGCTGTTCGGCCACGAGCCGCATCGGCTGAAGCCCGGTGACAACGTGCTCGTCTGGGGCGCCTCGGGGGGATTGGGCGTGTTCGGAGTCCAGCTCTGCGCGGCGGCTGGCGCAAACGCGATCGGCGTTATCTCGGATGAATCGAAGCGCGAGTACGTGATGTCGCTCGGCGCCAAGGGCGTCATCAACCGCAAGGACTTTAATTGCTGGGGCCAACTGCCGAAGGTCAATTCGCCCGAGTACAACGCCACCATGGCGGAAGCCCGCAAGTTCGGGAAGGCGATCTGGAACATCACCGAGAAGAAGGACGTCGATACGGTGTTCGAACATCCCGGCGAACAGACCTTCCCGGTGTCCTGCTTCGTGGTGAAACGCGGCGGCATGGTCGTTTTCTGCGCCGGCACGACGGGCTTCAACATCACCTTCGACGCCCGCTTTGTCTGGATGCGTCAGAAGCGCATCCAGGGCTCGCATTTCGCCAATTTGAAGCAGGCCTCGGCGGCCAACAAGTTTGTGATCGACCGACGCATCGATCCTTGCATGTCGGAAGTGTTTCCCTGGACGGAGATTCCGGCCGCCCACACCAAGATGTGGAAGAACGAGCACAAGCCCGGCAACATGGCCGTGCTGGTCAGCGCCCCGATCACCGGCTTGCGCACGTTTGACGACGTGCTCGACGCGGCGCGAAGATAAGGTGGAGTCGTCAACCCGATGGGATTTGCCTTCGTTCGCGCCAGCCGGTAAAGCGGCTTTTCCCTGACGTCCCGCGGCTATCCGCGCGAGACCGCGCGGCGGCGTTGAGCGAACGAAAGCAGTTAAGCGCATGGCCGCGATGCCAGACAGGGACCAACGAAAGCGGGAGGCGGCCGAACGGGCGCTTCAATTGGTCATCCCCGGCATGAAGCTAGGGCTCGGCAGCGGCTCGACCGCGCGCCAATTCGTCGATCTGGTGGGCGAAAAAGTCAAAGCAGGTCTCCATATCCGCTGCGTCGCGACGTCGGAAGCGACGGAGGCGCAGGCGAAGGCGCTCGGCATTCCGCTCTCGACGCTGGACGACATTCCGGAACTCGATCTGACGGTCGACGGCGCCGACGAAGTCGATCCCAGGCTCAATCTGATCAAGGGCGGCGGCGGGGCTTTGTTGCGCGAGAAGATTGTCGCCTCCGCCTCGAAGCGCATGGTCGTCATCGCCGATTCAGCCAAGATCGTCCAACGGCTCGGCGCGTTTCCGTTGCCGATCGAGGTTGTCCCATTTGGCCTCGCGGCGACCCGGCGACATATCGAGCGCGCCTTGGCGAAGCTGGGGTTGGCTGGACCGATGCGTCTGCGCGGCGAATCCTCACCTTTCGTCACCGACGGCGGGCACTATATTCTGGACTGTTCGCTCGGCGCCATCCCGGACCCCCAAGCGTTGAGTGAGATCTTGTCGCCGATCCCCGGAGTCGTCGAACACGGGCTTTTCGTCGGCCTTGCGCGCGCGGCGATCATCGCCGGCGCCGAGGGCGTGGAAGTCCTCGGCGACCCGAACTGAAAATCGAAGCCGCACCCCCAGGAGTCATTGATGCCCGCTCGCCCCGGAATCGCCCTAGGCCGCCTCGCTCTTTGCATGTTCGCAGCCTGGAGCCTGTCGGCTAGAGCGGCCGAGAAGACTGCACCTCCGGCCCCCGCGCCTGCGCCCCCAGCAGCGACGTCCGCCGCGCCCGCGGCGCCGTCGCCTGCAGCCATCGCCGCCGCCGACACGATCCTCAACACCATTGGCCTCAAGCAGTCGATCGCCATCGTGGTTCCGGGCATGATGCAGGAGCTCGAAACGAACGTCACCCGGACCAGGCCCGAGATCAGGGATTCGCTTCGAGCGACTTTGAAAGCCATTCAACCCGAATTCGATCAGACCGCGAAGCAGACTTACACTCAGGCGGAGAGCCTGCTCGCCTCGCAAATGTCCGAGCAGGAGATCATCCAGGTCGCGGCTTTCTTCGAAAGTCCCGCGGGCAAGAAATATATCCAGGTCACCCCGGTCTTTGTTCGAAACCTTTCCGACGTCACCGGAGCCTGGCGCGAAAAGCTGTCGACCGACATCCTTGAGCGCGCCCGCGCGGAGATGAAGAAGAAGGGCGTCGATTTTTAGCCAGCCGCGTTTGCATCCCCGGCTTGGGGGCGAGAGAGGCTGAACGATGGCGTTCGACGTCGATTTCTTCGTGATCGGCGCAGGCTCGGGGGGCGTGCGCGCAGCGCGCATCGCCTCCGGTCATGGCGCGAAGACGCTGGTCGCGGAAGAAGGCCGCATTGGCGGCGCCTGCGTCATCCGCGGATGCGTGCCGAAGAAGCTCTATGTCCACGCCAGTCGATTTGCGGACGACTTTCGCGACGCGGCGGGGTTCGGCTGGACCGTTGGCAAACCGACATTCGACTGGCCGACCCTCGTCGCGGCGAAGGAGAAGGAGATCAGCCGGCTCTCCGACGCCTATCGCGAGAATCTGGCGCGGTCGGGCGCAAAACTGGTCGAACAGCGGGCGACGGTCGTCGACCCGCACCGGGTGCGGCTCGCCGACGGGCGCGAGATCTCGGCGCGCCATATCCTCATCGCCTGCGGCTCGCGTCCGGTGATGCCGAAGGGAGTCGACGGGCTCGAGCACGCGATCTCCTCGAATGAGATCTTCGATCTCCGCGCCTTTCCCCGCCGCCTTCTCGTGATCGGTGGCGGCTATATCGCGGTCGAGTTCGCTTCGCTGTTCCAACGCCTGGGTTCGCAGGTCACGATGGTCATGCGCGGGCCGAACCTGTTGCGCGGCTTCGACGAGGACATGCGCAACGGGATGCGCGACGCGATGGCGAACGAGGGTGTTGTCCATCGGTTTGGCTGCCTGCCGACCTCGATCCAGAAAAAGCCTGATGGCGCATTGCGCGTGACGCTGTCGGACGGCTCCATGATCGAGGCCGATCAGGCGCTGATCGCGACCGGACGCAACCCCGACACCAAAAACCTTGGCCTCGAAGCGGCCGGGGTTGAGCTCAGCGCCGAGCATGGGGCCGTGAAGGTCGATGAACATTTGGCCAGCAATGTGCCGTCGATCCACGCGATCGGCGACGCCACCCACCGGGTCGATCTCACGCCGGTCGCCATTCGCGAGGGGCATACGCTGGCTGACCGGCTGTTCGGGCCTGGCGCGCCGCCGCTCCGCTATGACACGATCGGGAGCACGGTCTTCGGCACGCCGGAATTGGGCGCTATCGGGTTGACAGAAGGCGAGGCCCTGCAGCGGTTCAAGAAGGTCCACATCTACAAGACCAACTTCCGGCCGCTCAAGGCGACGGTGTCCGGCAGCTCCGAGCGCACGATCATGAAGCTGGTCGCTGAGGGCTCAACGGAGCGGATCGTCGGGGCGCATATTCTGGGAGGCGAGGCGGCCGAGATGATCCAGCTTGTCGCGGTCGCCATGACCATGGGCGCGACCAAGGCCGATTTCGACGCGACCGTCGCCGTGCATCCAACCGCCGCCGAGGAATTGGTGACAATGCGCTCGGCCCATGCGCGTTACGAGGACGGCATGCAGATCGCCTGAGGAGCGCGTCCGCGCACAGGTTTACGCGCGCCAATCATTTCAGCGGCTTAACTGCTATTCTGCGCAACTTTGTAACTGCCCAACCGCTGGCGCCTTCCGGGCCTGCCGCCACGCTGGACCTCGCCGGCGGTTTTGGCGCCAGTCGAGCCTTTTCAAGGGGTTGGGCGCCAAAACCCGTCACAAGCAACTTTTGTTGGCCGCGATGCAACAGAGCGACGAAGCTGCGCGGCAAGCCGCCAAGGGCGGCTTGGAAGTCCATCCGGCCAAGTTTCAAGATCCGGACACCCGAGCCCCTCGTAGCGATCGAGCCTGAGGACGATCTTCGCTCGCCTTTTTAATTTCGGACGAGTTGGCATCAGTTTCCGCTCCTACGACGATCAACCATCATAGCTCATAATTCTATAAAAGAGAAGTATTTTCTGATTTTTCTGCCCACTTGGAACAAACACGGCCGACCTCAGCTCGGGCGGTGGGCGTCCTCGGCTTACAGCGGGTCGGGCGAAAACGGACGCGACGGTGGGCCCGGCTGACCTCCCGACAATCGCAACCCCGTCGCCTTCGTTGATCGCAAGATTCGCAGGCGGCTGGAGCAAGGTTTCGCCATTGCGCCGGTTCAGCGCCACCACGAGAAACGCTCCCGCGGCGAGGGTCTCGAGTTCCCCAACGGTCGCCCCCACGCTCCGGCTGCCCTTTTCCGCGGCGACCATCTCGACCTCAAGCCCAACGCGCCGCAGATCACGAGCGCATGTCGGCGCTGACCCACTTAGATTCCAAGCCGTGCGCGTGAAGACTCTTGCCCCGGTCGGAGGGCAGCCAGTTCGGCGCCTCGCGCAGCGATTTGCGCCGGTTCCGGTGACCGCATCGACCCTTCATGCGGAGCACCGATCAGGAAAGGGCCGCCCATCTCGGCCGGCTTGTCTCTCACTTCGAATCCTGACCGCGCTTGACGCGCCTCATTCTCCGCCGATCCCCATGCTAGCCTTAACCGAAAGCACGGAATAGCGGGATGTCATTCAACATCGAAATAACGCCTCGAAACGATCCGTCGGGGGCGACCGCTTACTCGGTCATCGTCATCATCGATGACCACGAGACTGTCGTAAGCTTCGAGTCGAGAGAGGCTGCGGAAAGCTTCGCGGCGACAGAACGGGCAAGGCTCGTTGCGGACGCGCAAACGGCGAGAAGCGCCCCGCCCAAGTAATCGTCAGCGCTGACTGTTGCGGATCGCGACATGCGTCTGTCATTCCCACGGCCGCAAAGCGGCCGATCGGGAATCCAGGAGTCCCCACGGTAAGTTGGAACATAGGATTCCCGGCCGGACCTTCGGTCCGCCGGGAATGACAAGAGGCGGCGTTGCTTCAGAGAAAACTCTGCGGATCGACGTCGATCGCAACCCGGACCCCGCCGCGCGGCCCGGGCGCGGCAGCCAGCATGGCGCGCAGGAACCCTTGCAGATCGGCCGAGCGCGGCGCCTTGGCGGCGAGGCGGAAACGATGGCGTTTGCGCACGACCGCGATCGGCGCCTCGGCCGGGCCGAGCAGGATGATTTCGTTCTCATGGGCCTGCCCGCCAAGTGGCGCAACACGCCAGTTTTTGGCCCCCGGCGAGCCATGGGCGGCTCGCGCCAAGGCGCGCGCATGCGCTTCCGCAGCGCCCCGGTCCTCGGCCGAGACGATGATCGCCGCGAGGCGGCCGAACGGCGGCAGGCCGCCGATCCGCCGCTGCTCGGTCTCTTGCGCATAGAACCGTTCGGCGTCGCCGGAAATGAGCGCGGCGATGACGGGGTGGTCCGGCTGCCATGTCTGCAAAAGCGCGTGGCCCGGCTTGTCGCTACGCCCCGCGCGTCCGGTCGCCTGACGAAGAAGCTGGAACGTGCGTTCGGCCGCGCGCGGATCGGCGTTGGCAAGACCGACGTCGGCGTCGACGACGCAGACAAAGGTCAGTAGCGGGAAATTATGTCCTTTGGCGACGAGCTGCGTGCCGATGATGAGGTCGGTGGCGCCGCGCGCCGCTGCATCAAGCTGGCCGCGCAGAGTGTCGATCCCGCCCGGCGTATCTGATGACAGAACCAGCGTGCGGATGTCGGGAAAAAGGACTTCGGCCTCCTCGGCCAGGCGCTCGACGCCCGGCCCGCAGGCGGTGAGCGTGTCGGCTTCGTGGCATCGGGGGCAAAGATGCGGGCGGCTCTCGACATGGCCGCAATGATGACAAACGAGGGAGGCGCGGAAACGGTGCTCGACCAGCCATGTCGAGCAATTGGGGCATTCGAAGCGATGCCCGCAATTCCGGCAGAGCGTGAGCGGCGCGTAGCCGCGGCGGTTGAGGAACAGCATCGCCTGCTCGCCTCTGCCCCTCGCCTCCTCGATGGCGGCGATCACGCGCGGCGACAGCCATCGGCCGCGCTTCGGACCGTCACGCTTGAGATCGACCAGGGCGATGTCGGGCAGCGTGGCCTTGCCGAAGCGGGCGGGAAGCCGAAGCCAGCGATAGCGCCCGCTTTCGGCGTTGAAGCGGGTCTCGATCGCCGGCGTCGCCGAAGCGAGCACAATCGGGGCCTTCTCGAATCGCGCGCGCACCACCGCCATGTCGCGGGCGTTGTAGATGACGCCCTCCTCCTGCTTGTAGGCGCCCTCGTGCTCTTCATCGACGACGATCAGGCCAAGATCGGCGAACGGCAGAAAGAGCGCCGAGCGCGCGCCGACGACCACCGGCGCCTCGCCCCCCGCGACCGCCGTCCAGACGCGTTCGCGCTGGCGCTCCGTCAAGCCGGAGTGCCATTCGGCGGGCCTTTCGCCGAAGCGCGCCGCGAAGCGATCGAGAAATTGCGCGGTCAGCGCGATCTCCGGCAGGAGCACGAGCGCCTGGCGCTTTTGCCGCAGCGCTTCGGCGACCGCCTCGAAATAAACCTCCGTCTTGCCCGAGCCCGTCACGCCCTCGAGCAGGGTGGTCGAGAATGCGCGATCGGCGACGAGGCGGACGAGATCATCGGCCGCGGCGCGCTGATCCGCGTTGAGACGCACGGAGCGGAAATCCGGATCGAGCGCCGCCGCGCCGCTCTCCGGCGCGATCGCGATGGCCTCAAGCGCGCCGTCGGCGACGAGGCCGTCAATGACGCTGGTCGAGCAGGCGGCGAGCGCGGCGAGCGCGGTTTTGGGCGTCGGCGCGCCGCTTTCCACGAGCGCCGCAAGGACACGCGCTCGCCCCTCCGTCATGCGTGTCGGCGCCTTGCCGGTCGCGACAAGGCCGAACTTCGGCGCGGGCGGCGCGGCGATTTCGCCGGCGCGGATCGCCATGCGCAAGAGCATGCCGCGCGGCGCCAATGTCCAGCGCGCTGTCCAATCGATGAAGTCGCGCAACGCCGGACGGAGCGGCGGCCACTCGAGGACCTCGGCGATGGATTTGAGATTGTCGCCGCCGCTCGTGCGTGTAGCCCAGACAACGCCGGTCGCGATGCGGGCGCCGAGCGGCATCCGGACGAAGGCTCCGGGTTCAAGCTTGAGGCCCAAGGGCGCGCGGTAGCTGTAAGCCGTGTCGACGGCGACCGGCGCCAGCACATCCACCACGACGCTCTGCGGCATTGAGTCATCGGCGGCGTCGGCGGGCGGCGGAGGCATGCCTCGGGTTTAGCACGTGCGCCTGGCCGTGGCGGCCAGCGAGGTCGCGAATTGTCGCGCCAAGCCGATTGACGGTCTGGGTTGCCACCAACCGTCAAACGTGATCCCTTATTCTCCGGAGACATCCGGCGGATATGAGGCCGACAAGCGCGCCCGAAAGCGCGCCTGTCTCATAGCGAAACCCCGTTTCGGTCACGCGTTCTTGGACTCGCCGCCCTGACGCGGCGAAACCCTCGCTCCTTGCGCGTCCCGCTTTATTTCTTGGCGGGCGCTTTGGCGGCGGCCTTGGCGCTGGGGGTCTCCACCCGCTCGGCGATGCGGGCCGACTTGCCGCGACGATCGCGCAGGTAATAGAGTTTGGCGCGCCTGACCTTGCCGCGCCGGACGACTTTGACCGAGTCGATCATCGGCGAATAGACGGGGAACACGCGCTCGACGCCCTCGCCGTAGGAGATCTTGCGCACCGTGAAGCTCTCGTTGAGACCGCCGCCGTTGCGCGCAATGCACACGCCTTCATAAGCCTGAACGCGGGTGCGCTCGCCTTCCGCGACCTTCACATTGACGATGACGGTATCGCCGGGCTGAAACGCCGGCATTTTGGCGCCGGGCAATTGGGCCGCGTGCTCGGCCTCGATCTGCTGAATGACGTTCACTGGTAGGACTCCTGCCGTGACGCCGGGGCGGACCCCAGGCGAAGCGCTTCGGCGCGCTGTTGTGAGTTGAGGCGCGGCTCTTATCGCAAAGGGAGAGCGAAGTCGAGCGCCGGCTGGCGCCATTCGCTACGCGGCTCGCAGCGTGCGCGTGCCGAAATTTTTGTCACCCCCAAGCTGGCCTTCAACTTTTGGCCGATCCCTTTCGATCTGCCTCATCCTCGCAAGTTGGTTCGGGCGTCTTCTGATAGGATTGAGGGGCGGAGGTCTCAAATTAGAACCCGAGTACTGTCGCGTTGATCGAGGCTTCGAGGCCTCCGTCGACCGGCAGATTGGCGCCGTTGATCCAGC
>DATCEJ010000442.1:0-4605 GCA_036510135.1 Roseiarcus sp.
ACGCCAGCTCTGCTCGCGCCGGACTTTCCGCAGCGCCTCAGACTCCAGCTCGACCGGCTCGCCAAGCTTGGCGTTCATATTCCCGGGCGACGGGCCCCAGCGAACGAAATCGAATTGCCCGACATGCTTGCAGCAGAGATCGAGCGCGCCGGGGCGCCTTGAAACAGCTCCGGCCAAACGGCTAGAGAACCGGCGTTGGCGGCTATGGAGCGAGACAATGAGGAAGCGACTGAGTCGGAGGCATCTGCTCAAGATCTCCGCGGGACTTCCGTTCATGAGTGGTCTCGCGCGCGGCGCCGCGGCCGCCGCCCGGCCGCAAGCGCGCGTCCGTCTCGGCGATCCTGAATGGCCTTCGGAAGCAAGCTGGAATCAGCTCGATCGCGATGTCGGGGGTCGCCTGATCAAGGTGCGCTCGCCGCTCGCCGATTGCGTTGGCGGAACGCTCGACGGGGCTTGCGAGCAATTGTTTAAGGAGCTCAAGAATCCCTACTATCTCGGCGACGAGGTCGGGCTCACGCAGTCGCTCGGCTGGGTCGGGGCGTGGACGTCGGAACCGAGCGTCTACGCCATCGCCGCCAAGACGACGCAGGATGTGGTCGCTGCGGTCAATTTCGCCCGAACCAACAATCTGCGGCTGGTGGTGAAGGGTGGCGGCCACAGCTACCAGGGCACGTCCAACGCCGCCGACTCGCTTCTCATCTGGACGCGCCACATGAACGCGGTGACGCTGCATGATGCGTTCGTCGGCGCCGGCTGCACAGGGAACGCAGAGCCGCAACCCGCTGTCTCGATCGAGCCCGGCGCAATTTGGGGACATGTGTACAACCAGGTGATGACCAACGCCGGCCGCTACGTCCAGGGCGGTGGCTGCATGACGGTCGGAGTCGTCGGCCTCGTTCTCGGCGGCGGGTTTGGCAGCTGCTCGAAGGCCTTTGGCCAGGCAGGCGCGAGCCTTTTGGAGGCGGAGGTCGTCACTGCCGACGGCGATGTCAAGATCGCCAATTCCTGCACAAATGCTGATCTCTTCTGGGCGCTGAAAGGAGGCGGCGGTGGGTTCGGCGTGGTCACCCGCGTTACACTGCGCACACACACGCTGCCGGAATTCATGGGCGGCGTGTTCGCGACCATAAAGGCGTCGTCGGACGAGGCCTACCGGCGCCTTGTCGCGAAGGTTATGGAATTCTACGCGCAATCGCTTTTCAATCCGCACTGGGGCGAGCAGCTGGGCTTCGGCCCGAGCGGCACTCTATCGATTGCGATGGTGCTGCAAGGCCTCAACCAGCAACAGGCGGAGGCGACGTGGCGTCCCTTCTTCGACTGGGTCTCAGCGTCCCCGCAGGATTTCAGCATTGTC
Source organism: Roseiarcus sp. (assembly GCA_036510135.1). GTDB lineage: Bacteria > Pseudomonadota > Alphaproteobacteria > Rhizobiales > Beijerinckiaceae > Roseiarcus. The sequence continues at coordinate 1,355 of DATCEJ010000442.1, forward strand.
TCGGCGCCGAGGATCATCAGCGAGCCAGCGCGTCTTTTCTGGGATCCCGTTGCGCTCAAGAAGGCTCCCGGCCTCGTCCTCTCGGACGATCGTCCTGACGCGCCGGCCGACAATATCTTCTGGGCGAGCAACCTCGAAGAGACCGGCCGGGTCTGGTATGCTTATCAATCCGCCTGGCTGCCCCAGTCGCTGCTTGCAGACAATGCGCGCGAGCGACTGGTTGACGCGCTGTTCGCGGCGGCGAAGCATTGGGGCGTCTCGCTGCATTTCAACAAGGGCCTCGCCGGCGCGACCCCGGAGGCGATCGCTGCAGCCCGGGGCACGGCGATGAACCCCGCGGTCGTCGACGCATTCGCGCTCGTAATCAGCGGCGCTGGCGGACCGCCCGCCTACCCCGACATTCCGGGTCACGAGCCGGACGCGGCGGTCGCGCAGGTCCGGGCGGCCAGAGTGACCGCGGCGATGGACCAAATCCGCAAGCTCCTCCCGCGCGTTGGCTCCTATGTGTGGGAAACCGACTACTTCCAGCCGCATTGGCAGGAGGCGTTCTGGGGCGAGAACTACGACCGGCTTCTCGCGGTCAAAAGCAAATATGATCCAGACGGCCTCTTCTTCCTCCATCATGGCGTCGGCAGTGAGGATTGGAGCGCCGATGGATTCACGCGTTTGAACTGACACTCTCGCCGGCTACGATCGTAAGCCCCAAACCGTCTCACGACGAAGGACAGTCATGCCCACCACACCTTCGCCCACGCGCTACGACAAGATGACCTACAACCGCTGCGGTCGCAGTGGCCTCAAGCTGCCCGCCATATCGCTGGGCTTGTGGCACAATTTCGGTTTCGACAAGTCCCCCGATTCGATGCGCGCCATATGCCGCCAAGCGTTCGACCTTGGCGTCACCCATTTCGACCTCGCCAACAATTATGGGCCCCCGCCCGGCTCGGCCGAACTTGCCTTCGGCGAGATCCTGCGCGGCGACTTCCGAGGTTTTCGCGACGAACTCCTGATCTCGACCAAGGCCGGCTATACCATGTGGCCGGGGCCTTACGGCGAATGGGGCAGCCGCAAATATATGCTCGCGAGTCTCGACCAGAGTCTCAAGCGCATGGGCCTCGACTATGTCGACATCTTCTATTCGCACCGCTTCGATCCCGAGACTCCGCTCGAGGAAGCGATGGGCGCTCTCGATCACGCGGTTCGCCAGGGCAAGGCGCTCTACGCCGGCATTTCCTCTTATAATTCTATCCGCACCAAGGAGGCCGCGGCGATCCTCAGGCGGCTCGGAACGCCCTGCCTAATCCATCAGCCCAGTTACTCGATGATCAATCGCTGGATCGAGGACGATCATCTGCTGGATACGCTCGAAGCCGAGGGCATCGGGGCGATCGTCTTTTCTCCGCTCGCGCAAGGCTTGCTCACCGACAAATATCTGGCTGGCGTTCCCGCCGGCAGCCGCGCCACGGTCAGCCATTTCTTCAATCAGGCGCTCCTCACGCCGCAGAATCTCGAGCGCGCGCGCCATCTCGACGCCATCGCCAAGCGGCGCGGCCAAACGCTCGCCCAGATGGCGCTGGCCTGGACGCTAAGGGACAAGCGCGTGACGTCGGCTTTGATCGGCGCGAGCAGTCCAGAACAGGTCACGGATAGCGTCAAGGCGCTCGACAACCCGTCTTTCGCTGCCGACGAACTTAAGGAAATCGACCGCCACGCGGTCGAGGGAGGCGTCAATCTTTGGCGTCAATCCGCCGAGCTCACCGCCTGAGGGTTTGGCGACGGATGCGCCGTCGTTTCGCTCCTCGCAACGATAAAGCATCTTTCAGGAGGAACGATATGGCGAAGCGTCCGCGCATTGGAGTGATTGGCTCCACCAATATGGATCTGACCACCACCGTCGTCAGCATGCCGGCTTGGGGCGAGACCGTCCTCGCATCGCATTTCGAAACAAGTTTCGGCGGCAAGGGCGCCAATCAGGCGGTCGCCGCGGCGAAACTCGGAGCCGAGGTCGTCATGGTCTCAAACATCGGCGACGATAGCCTCGGCGACAGCGCGCTGAAGAATTTTGGGAGCTACGGGATCGATACGCGGCATGTCCGGCGCATTCCGCACCAGTCGACCGGAACCGCAACGATTCTGGTCGACGAGAAGTCGGGCGACAATTCGATTCTCATTGTCGCCGGCGCCAATGGCGATCTGAGCTCGGCTGACGTCGACGCCGCAAGCGAGGCGCTCCGGGCATGCGATCTCATCCTGCTGCAACTCGAAATCCAGCTCGAAACCGCCTATGAGGCGATTCGCTTCGCTCGCAAGAATGGTGTGAGGACGGTGCTGAACCCGGCGCCAGCGCGGGGCAACCTCGACATGGATGTCGTCAAGCAGGCGAGCTTCCTCGTCCCCAACGAGTCTGAGCTCGCCATCCTGACCGACATGCCGGTCGAGTCGGAAGACGAGATCTCGGCAGCCGCGCAAAGCCTGGTCAAACAAGGCGTCGAAACAATCATCGTAACGCTTGGCGCGCGCGGCTCGTTGCTGGCGACGCGGGAGGGTTCGCAACGCATCGCCCCGGTCAAAGTTCAGGCGGTCGACACCACCGGCGCCGGCGACGCCTTCATCGGCAGTTTCGCTCGCTATCTCGCCGGCGGCCTCGCCCTCGAGGCGGCGCTCACCGAAGCGACCCGCTATTCCGCCTTTTCGGTCACCCGCCACGGCGCGCAGAAATCCTATCCAACCGAGGCAGAGTTCGCCGCGTTCGGCGTTGAGCCCGCGTAAGAAGCCTCACGCCTTGCCCGCGGCTCGCTGGCGCTCTACGGATGCGGCGCCAATCAAATTAGGGAGTTCGCGATGACCGAGGGCGCCATGGACAAGGTCCGGCTGGGCCGCACCGATCTCATGGTCACGTCCGTCTGCTTCGGCACCTCCGGCCTCGGCGACATGCCCGACACCTACGGCTACGGCGTCGACGAAGCGCGCGCGAGGGCCACGTTGCACGCCATTTTCGATGGGCCGACCAACTTCATCGACACCGCGCGCAATTACGGCATGGGCCGCAGCGAGGAGCGGATCGGCGCCGCCATTCGCGAGCGCGGAGGCCTTCCGCAAGGCTTCGTCATCTCGACCAAGCTCGATCGCGATTTCGAGACGAGCGTGTTCGACGCTGCGCGGGCCCGCCGCTCGCTCGAGCAAAGCCTGAAGACGCTCGGCATCGATCGGGTCGATCTCCTGCACATTCACGATCCCGAGCACGCAAGCTC
>DATCEJ010000443.1:0-2240 GCA_036510135.1 Roseiarcus sp.
GACAGTGAAGGCGGGCGACGCGGTCGTCACATACGATTGCGAAGGGGTCACCGTCGGCTGCTCGATCTGCTATGACCTCCGCTTTCCCGATCTCTTTCAGGCGTTGGCGGAAAAAGGCGCGGAGATGATCGCAATGCCGGCCGCCTTCACGATGGAGACCGGCAAGGATCATTGGGAGGTGCTCTTGCGCGCCCGCGCGATCGAAACCGAGACCTATGTATGCGCCAGCGCTCAGACTGGCTCATTCACGGTCGGCAACGAGCAGCGGCACACTTACGGCCATTCCCTCGTCGCCGACCCCTGGGGCCACGTGGTCGCCAAGGCCTCGGACGGGGTCGGAATCGTCTCGGCCCGGATCGACCCTGCCCGGGTCAAGAAGGTGCGCGGAATGATCCCCGTGGCGGAGCACAAGGTCAGGATTGCGCGCTAGCTGAAGCGGCGACGGTCCTCGGTTACGCGCTGCTCCAGGGATTGATCAGCGAGACAGCTGTATCCTCGAAATCCCTGACGTTGCGCGTGACCAGGATCAAGTCGTGGGCGATCGCTGTCGCGGCGATCAGCCCGTCGATGTCGCCGCGTGGTCGAAGCGCGGCGATGCGGCCCCATTCCATTGCGATCCGGTCGGTGACAGGCAGGATTCGATCGGCGTGATCCCGCCGCAACCGCTCGAGCCATTCCGTGAGGCGCGCCGCGGTCCGGGGGTCGGACTTGCCTCTGAGAGCGACGCCACGCATGATTTCTCCCAGGGTGAGCGCGCTCAGATAGACCCTCTCCGGGGGAACCGATCGCAGCCAAGCGACCGCTTCACGGCTGCCGCGGCGGGCCTCGGAAACAACGTTCGTATCGACGAGATACAATTAAATGGCGTCGCGACTGGGCGATTTGGCGCGCGCGGCGACGGCGTCGGCGAGATCGTGCTCCCACGCGGGACCTGAAAGAAGATCATCCACCAGCGAGGGGCGATCGCGCACGAGCGCGTCGTAGTCGGCGGCGGACAGGACCACCGCGGCTCGCTCGCCCCGCAAGGTGACGGTCTGTGGCCCTTCGCGTCGGGCGCGCTGCACGACTTCGCTGAAACGATTCTTCGCGTCCTGCAGAGACCAGGCCATGCGCCCTCCAAAGGCTAGACAGTCTAGATAGGCCACGAAGAATGCGCCGTCAATGAGCCGCTAGCCTTACCGGCACGACATAAGGGAACCTATCAGCCCGTTGGTTTGTCATCTTCTATGGAAGTCGTTCCGGCCGACGTATCCTCATGCCGGCGCCGAGCTTGCCGATCAGCCGTCGGGCCGCAAAATTGAACGTCGGGCCGCGATAATTGTGTTTGGCTGAAAAGCGACCGCGCGAGATAATGCAAACGCTTCAACGGACTGCGCCGCAGGCGCTTTCCTTTCTTTTAGCTCCAAGGCAGCTAAGAGCGTTGACGGGCGCGTTGAACCGCGTGCGAAAAGACGTTTGGCGGGAACAACGCGATGGCCGAAGACGAACTCGATCTTAAAACCCTCGCTGACGACGAACTCGTTTCGCAGATGCACGACGACCTTTACGACGGTCTCAAAGAGGAGATCGAGGACGGTGTGCGAATTCTGCTCGACCGCGGCTGGGCGCCTTACGACGTATTGACCAAGGCGCTGGTCGAAGGCATGCGGATCGTTGGCATCGACTTCCGCGACGGCATTCTGTTCGTGCCGGAAGTGCTGATGTCGGCCAATGCGATGAAGGCCGGCATGGCGATCCTGCGCCCCCTTCTCGCGGCGACCGGCGCGCCGAAAATGGGCAAGATGGTGATCGGCACTGTCAAGGGCGACATCCACGACATCGGCAAGAATCTCGTCTGCATGATGATGGAAGGCGCGGGCTTCGAAGTGTTCGACCTCGGCGTCAACAATGGCGTCGACAAATATCTCGAGGCGATCGAGAAGCATCAGCCGGAAATCATCGGCATGTCCGCGTTGCTGACGACGACGATGCCCTACATGAAAGTCATCATCGATACGCTGAAGGAGAAGGGCATCCGCAACGACCACATCGTGCTGGTCGGCGGCGCGCCGCTCAACGAATCCTTCGCCGAGGCGATCGGCGCCGACGCCTATTGCCGCGACGCAGCGGTTACAGTCGAAACCGCTAGGGCCTTGCTCGCGCGCCGGCAGGGGACCGTGCAGGCGCAGGCCGAGTCAGCGGCGTGACCCGGGGGCGGGTGCGGACGGGACTCCCCTCTCCCTCGGGGAGAGGGGTTGGGG
>DATCEJ010000444.1:0-6818 GCA_036510135.1 Roseiarcus sp.
CAGAGCGGACTGAAATACGCCTTCGGCTGGAAGGTGAGCGCCGTCGCCACCCACAGAGCCCCCGCCAAAGCCGCGCCGAAGGCGTCGAGCGTGAACACAAGCCGTTTGGCGCTCGTGACCCTGACGCCAATCGATTCCGCCGCTTCCTCATTGTCGCGGATCGCCTGAATCGCCGCGCCAAGCGGGCTGCGCAGCAGGCGAAAGACGATCGCCAGCAGGCCGGCCATCGCGCCAAGCGCGCACCAATAGGTGAGCGCCCGCCGGCTGTCGTTTGCGTAGGCGTTGAGCTCGATCAGCGACGTGCCGGTTTCGCCACGCACCAGCGTGTCGAGATTGACGAGCAAATGGGCTAATTCCGACACGACCCACATGCCGATGGCGAATTCGCCGCCCTTGAGCCTGAGCATGAGGAGCGACAGGGGCCAGGACAGCGCGCCGACGATGAGCGCGCCCAGGAAGAGCGACGGATAGACGCTCACGCCTAAGTCGGCGAGACGGATCGCGGCGTAGGCGCCGAGTCCAAAGAACGCCTGTTGGCCGATTGACACCAGGCCGCAAAATCCGACCAGCGCGTTCCACGTCAGCGCCAGGATGACATAGATGAACAGGGTCGTGAGCTTATCGACGGCGTTGGCGCTGAAGATGGCCGGGCCGACCGCAAGCACGGCGATAATGACGGCGGCCGCGGCGACCGCGATGCGCGACTCCGGCGTCCAGCGCTCGACGACGGCGGCGCCCGCGCTCATGAACGCGCTCCCCCTGTGAGCGCGGTCCGGACGCGCTGGCCGAGATCGCCGAAGAACAGTCGCGCGAAGAGAATGGCGAGGAAGGCGAGGTGGCCGGCGATGAAGAAGCCTTGCGGATTGATGAAGGCGCCCAGACTCTGCGCGACGCCGAGCACGATGCCGCCGATGAGCGTGCCCCACAGCGACCCCGCCCCGCCGATTACCGACGCCTCGAAGGCGAAGATGAGCTGGGCCGCTCCGGCGTAAGGCTCGAAGGTCGCGCGCATGCCGAGAAAAGCGCCGGCGACCGCGACCGTCGCCAATGCAATCGTCGCGGCGATCGCGTTGACACGGCGCGCGTTGACGCCGACGAGTCCGGCGGTGTCGGGGTCCTCGGCGGTCGCGCGGATCGCGCGACCGGTCTGTGTTCTGTTGAGAAAGATCTGGATGCCGCCGAGCAGCGCCACCGCAACCACCATGGTGAGGGCCGCGAGCTTGCCGATCGCAATGTCGTCGGTGAGCGTCCAGCTGTCGTAGGAGAGGTCGCCGATGTAGGGCGCGAGCGAGCGCGTGTCGGCGCCGAAACCCTGGAACAGGAGATTGTCGAGAATGATCGACAGCCCGAAGGTCGAGAGCACCGGGACCAGCAACCCGCCGCGCGCGCTGCGTTCGAGCACGAGCCGCTGCATCGCCCAGCCGATCACGGCCATCAGCGGGATCACGAGGCCAAGGCCGAGAAACGGCTGAACCCCGAAGCGATCGGCCAGAACGTAGAGGGCGTATGCCGCAAGCACCGCGAGGCTGCCATGGGCGAGGTTGATGATCCCCATGACGCCGAACATGAACGACAGGCCGCAGGCGATGAGCGCGTAATAGCCGCCGAGCAGAACCCCTTGAATGATCTGGTTGACGAAAATCAAGGCTGCGGCGCCTCGGCGCGCGATGAGTTCCTCAGACCGAAATACGCTTCGGTGACTTGCTCCCGGCTCAGCGTTCGCGTCGGTCCTTCGATAGCGATCAAGCCTTCGAGCATGCAGATGGTTCTGCTTGCAGTCGACATGGCGCGCTTCAGGTCCTGCTCGACCAGGAGCATGGCGACGCCGGAGGATTTCAGCGCCTCGAGTTGGACGTAAAGGCGATCGACGACGAGCGGCGACAGGCCCAGCGAAACCTCGTCGAGCAGCAGGAGCTCCGGGTTCATTATCAACGCGCGCCCGATCGCGGTTGCTTGCTGTTCGCCGCCCGACAATGTGCCGGCGAGGCTGCGACGCCGGTCCTTAAGGTTTGGAAAGGCATCCATGACGGTGTCGAGCGTCCATGCGCCCGTTCGGCCGGCGGAGCGCGCGAGCAGGAGGTTCTCTTCCACCGTGAGTCGGGCAAACAATCGCCGGCCTTCGGGAACAAGCGCCAAGCCCAGCGCGGCGCGCGCGTGAGAGGGTCTCGCGCCGATGTCTTCGCCCTTGAAGGCGATCCGGCCTGCCGCGATTCGGTGCGCGCCGGCGATGGCGCGCAAAAGCGTGGTCTTGCCGGCCCCGTTCGCGCCGACGAGCGCGACCGTCTCGGCCTTCTCGATGCTGAGGCTGACGCCGCGCACGGCCTTAAGCTGGCCGTAGCCGGCTTCGAGACCTTCAACTGAGAGAAGCGTCACGCCACGCCTCCGCCAAGATAGGCCTCGATCACGCGCGGATCGGCCATGACGCTTCCAGCCGGCCCGTCGGCGATGATGCGTCCGGCGTCCATGCATACCAGGCGCTCCGTGACGCGGAGCAGGATATGCACGATGTGCTCGATCCAGACGATCGCGATCCCGCGGGCTTTCAATTCGAGGATGATGTCGACCAGTTCATTCGCCTCAGCGTCGGTCAAGCCGCCGCCGATTTCGTCCAGAAGCAGCACAACGGGGTCGGTCGCGAGCGCGCGCGCAAGCTCGAGGCGCTTGCGATCGATGAGTCCGAGGGTCTCCGCGCGTCGGTTGGCGACAGTCGTCATGCCGGTCAGCGCAAGCGATTCGATTGTCGCCTCGTAGGCGCGGTCACGCTCCAATCCGCCGCCATGCGCGGCGGCGGTGAAGACATTCTCAAACACCGTCATGCCGCTGAAGGGCCTTGGAATCTGGTGCGTGCGCGCGAGCCCCCGCCGGCATCGCTCGGCCGTCGGCGCCATCGTGACGTCCTCCCCGAGAAAACGCACGCGTCCGGCGGTCGGCGCATGCGCGCCGACCAGGAGGCTGAGCAAGGTCGTCTTTCCGGCGCCGTTCGGCCCGACGACCCCGACCGCTTCGCCGGCGCCGATCAAAAAGTCGACGCCGTCGAGCACCAGGAGGGCGCCGAAGCTTTTCGTCAGGCCTTCCGCCTCGAGCAGAATGCCATCGGCTCGAGCGTCGGAGGTCATGTGTGCGCCGCCGTCAGCTGTTGTATGGCCTGAGTTTCGCCTCGATGGGGACGCTCGGGTCGGTGGCGTTCTCGGTCACCGGGTAGTCGAGCGGGAACCGCGACCCCGCCTTCGCCTTCACCCATTGCGTGCCAATGATCGGCCCCGGTGAGACGTTGGGCACCGGACCCGAAGTGAAGTCGACCTTGCCGTTGATGGTGATGGTTTTGAGCGTCGACAGCGCCTTAGCGACGGCCGGCTTGCTGTTGGGATCGCCGCTCGTCTTCAAGGCGTCGAAGCCGGCGTCGAACACCGCGAGCGTCGCGCCGAGCTGCTGGGTCCACATCTTGCCCGAGGCTTTCTCGTAACCGTCAGCGAGTTCGTCGCCGCTGACTCCCGTGAGCGACGATTTATAGGGGAAGGCCTTGTGCCAATAGGCGGCGCTCGCAAGGTTGTAGCCGAGATTGCCGAGCGCGGTGACGTCGTCGGGGAAGAGACAGGCCTTGGCGATCTGGGCGATCTTGACCATCTTGGTGTAGCCTTGCTGCGCGGCTTGGCGCCAGAAAGCGGCGAAGTCAGGCGGAATCGGGAAACTGTTGAATATTTCACACTTCTCCGCCTTGAACTTGGCGATCTGGGCCGAATAGTCGGTTGTGCCGTCCTCATAAGGGCCCGGATCGATAATCGTGAATCCACTCTTGGCGAGCGCGGGCGCGAGGTGGTCGCGGATGGCGTTGCCGTCCGCGTCGTTGGGATAGAGCGCGCCCACTCTTTTATTGGTCGGCAGCAGGCTCCACTGCGAGACGTAGCACTTGTGGAATTCCGCGCCGCCGAAGCCGAAATGGTAGGTCCACTTGAACGGCGATGGCTGGCCGGGCTTGGCGCCGCGACCGAAGTACCAGGATTCCCAAGGCATCACAGTCGACAGGCAGGGAACGCCCGCCGCTTCGCAGGCGTCGGCGACAGGATTGATCGTCTCCGGCGTCGAGACAACCAGCATCATGTCGATCTTGTCGGAATTGATGAGGGTCTTGGCGAGTTGGCCGGCCCGGGAAGGGTCAGACTGGGTGTCGCGGTCGAGAATGTCGACCCCGTAGGTCTTGTCGCCAACCTTAAACCCGGAGGCGAGCGCCTTGCGCACGAGCTCCAGCACATAGCCGTCGGTCGCGCCGAACCCGCCGAGCGCGCCGGTGCGAGGGCTGATAAAGCCGACCTTGAGCGATGCTTCGGGACCGGCGGCGAAGGCGCCGTACGGGCGGGCGGCCGCCGCGAGGCCTGCGGCGCCGGCGGACGCAATCAGTCCGCGCCGCGATATTGGCTCGCCTGTGAGAGAGACGAGAGTGGATTTGGCTTTCATGTGTTTCCTCCCAGGCGCCGTCCCTGCCATGAGGCCGGCGCATCCAAGGTCTTTACACGTTCCAGGCGCCAATCGAAAAGCCCGGCGTCCACGCGCGTCACCGAAGACTTCAGCTCAGGCGAGACCCGGACTCGTCTCGTCTGAGCGGTTCATCGACGACCGCGACGCGGCGATCTTGTGAATCACGAGGCGGATGTCGCCATTGTCCTCCATGAAGCGGTCGAAATCGAGCTTCCGCAACACGAGCAGCCGGCAATAGGTCATGGCGACGACGTCGGCCTGCCGCGTCATGCCGGTGAGGAGCGCCATCTCGCCGAACAGGTCGCCGCTCCCGAGCGGGATCCGGCGGCCTGGAAACACGACCTCGGCGGCGCCCGAGGCGATGAAGTAGCAGGCGTCGCCCTCATCGCCCTCACGCACGATCCGCTCGCGCGGCGCCACGAACCGGGCTCTGAGCAGCTTCTGCACCCGCTCGAGCTGCTGGTCGTTGAGAGCGGCAAACAGGTCGAGGCGCCCGATCAACTCGCGCGTATCGAGGCCAAGATCAAAGCGAGGCCGCGCTTCTCTCTTTCTGTCCTCGACACTGCCCTTGAGGTCCTCGTAGACCTCGGCCGCGATGAGGCCTTCCTGAAACAAGGCGTCGTATCGTCCCATCTCGCGGCGCATCGCCGATTGGCGCAGGAACCTGGCTTCGAGGGCGGCCGCGTACTGGGGATATTGTCGCCGCAACGCCTCGAGAGCCGCTGTCGTGCGCTTGAGGCGGAGCTTGAGAATGACGTCGATGAGCTCGACAACGCGCTCGCCGAAAATCGAGCGCGACCGCACAGCATGCGCGCCGGTGAGCTCCTGGATCAACAGACGCGTAACGAGCAGCATCTCGAAACGGTCGCCGAGCCGGTCGGCGAGAAAGCGCACAATTCCAAAACGGCGATAGAAGAAATAGGCGACGACGAATGAGAACGGAAAGGCGAGCGAAGCTTCGGCCCCCCGCTTGTAGCCGAGACGGCCGCCGCTTCTCGCGCCTTCGCCCAGAGCTTCGGCGTTGCGCAACAAAGCCTGCACTGTGATGGGCGAGGCGGCTCGCTCCGCCATAATTTCAAGCGCCAGCATCCGTTCTTGATTGCCGAGCGCCACCAGGCCGATCGCGAGGCGCTGGTGATCCGTGAGGCTCGCTTCGGCTGTGCCGGGCGATTTTGCCGCCGCCATCCCCGCCTCATAGGGCGCGAGCGCGCTGGTGACGGCTAACGGAGAGATCTCATGCTCGTTCGCGGTCGACCGAATCGTCTCGGCGACCTCGGTGTAGGAGAGCGCCAACACCCGATCGCGCAAAGCCTGGTCGACCGGGGACAGGCGATCGAGACGCAGGAGGTGGATAACGAAGCGCAAGGTCGTGCCGTTGACGAGCAGTGTGAACAAGACGAGGCCTGTGGCGAGCACCGCGACAAATCTTTGGATCTCAGGCTTCAGCGCCGGATTCTCGGTGACGGCCAGCGCCAGCACCAAGGTCAGGGCGCCGCGCAAGCCGCCCCACGCGATGGCGAGTTTATAGGCGGTGCTGATCGGCTCGGTGAGTTTGGCCAGGCTTAACAGGGGCAAGAGCAGGAACAGCACCAGGAGGCGCGCGGCGAATACGGCTATGATGAGCGCCGCGAGCAGCACGACGTCGTGGAACTGCATGTCGAGCAACAGCTTCGGCACCAGGATCGAAGCCAGCACGAACACCAGCGAATGCGCCCAGAAGGCGATCTGCGCCCAGAGATCCCTAATGAACGACCAATTGTACGGGGCGATGCGCGATCGCCCAAAAGCACTCACGGTCAATCCGGCGCAGAGCACGGCGACGACGCCGGAAACATGCACGACCTGTTCGGCGACGATGAAGACGAGATAGGGAAGCGCGACGGTCAGCGTCGCTTCGGCCAGTCGATCGTCGCGTGTCCAAGGGATCAGCTGCAGCAACGCCCGCCCGGCCAGGAGGCCAAGAGCTGCGCCGCCGAAGAAGGAAACCAGGAACTGCTCCTCGCCAACGAGGAGGTTAGGTTGCTGTCCAGATACGATCACCCCAAGCAGCACTGTGAACATCACGATCGCGGCGGCGTCGTTCAGAAGCGCCTCGCCCTCGACGAGGCGAGTCAGCCGCGCCACGGCGCCGACGTCACGGAACACCGCGATGACCGCTGCCGGATCGGTGGTCGCCACCACGGACCCGAGCAACAGGCAGACGACCAGCGGCAGGCCTGCGATCGGCCAAAGCGCGAAGCCGACCACCGCGGTGCAGACAATGGTGGCGACGACAGCCAGCATCAGAATCGGCGCGGCGTCCTCGAGCATCCGCCGGACGTCGACCGTGATCGCGCCCTCGAAGA
>DATCEJ010000445.1:0-21835 GCA_036510135.1 Roseiarcus sp.
ACGCCGGACTAAAAATCTCTGCTTGCTTTTGACCAACGCGGCGGAGATCGCGCATCGCGCTTGAAGTTCGCGAGCGTGCCTGACCAGCCGAGCGAGGCGCTCGCGCCATTCCCCTTGCTTTCTCGCAGCCGATCCTCGCCGCTTTTAAGGGCGCGAAAAGACTTTCCTGTAGGTAAAGGCTAGCATCGCCCGTGAAAATTTGTCAACATAACGAAGTACCGGCGGGGATCTGACAGCGCATGCGCGAGCTGGGGCCCAATCGCGATCGGGAAGCGTTCGTCGGCCGCGGGCAAGAGTTCGCTGAGCTCGTCACGGGGATCGACGGAGCGCTGGCGTCGGAAGGGCGCCTTTTGATGATTTCGGGCGAGCCGGGGGTCGGCAAGAGCCGGCTTGCCCGCCAAGCGGTGATTTACGCCGAGCAGAAAGGCGCGCGGGCGCTCTGGGGTCGCTGCTGGGAGCACGGCGGCGCGCCGCCCTACTGGCCTTGGGTGCAGGCGTTACGGCGCTTGATCGCCGACGCGGAGCCGACGACGCTCTCAGGCTGGCTCGGGACCGACGCGGCCGACATCGCGCAGATCGCGCCGGAAGTTCGCGAGCGGCTCGGCGACCTGCCTGAGCCGCCGAGCGCCGCGCTAGCGCTACCCGAAAAAGCCAGGTTCCGCCTATTCGATTCGATCGCCTCGTTCATACGGCGCGCCGCCGAGAAGCAGCCCCTGCTGATCATCCTCGACGACCTGCATGCGGCCGATCCAACCTCGCTCATGATGCTCGTCGCCGTGTCGCGGCAAATTCGGACCATGCGGGCGACGATCGTCGGCACCTACCGCGAGGTTGAAGTCAAGCATCTGCCGGAACTCGCAGCGTTCATCACCGAAGCCGAGCGCGAAGGTCTGGTGCTCCCGCTGCGAGGACTCGGCGAAACCGACATCAGGGAATTCGTCGAACGGACCTGGGGCGTGCGCGCGCCTGGCGCGCTCGTCCATCGGCTGCGCGACATGACCGAAGGCAATCCGTTCTTCCTGCACGAGGTGCTTCGCCAGATGGCGGCGGACGGGCAGCTCTCCGCCGGCGAGCCCGGAGGACCCACTCTGCGCAACATCCCTCGCGGCGTCAGCGAATTCATCAAGCGGCTGACGCAGCCGTTGTCTGACGACGTGCGCCAGACGCTTGACGTCGCTTCGGTCCTCGGTCGGGAGTTCCCGATCAATGCGCTCGCGGCTGCGACGGGCAAGCCGCCTGACGTCCTCATCGAGGGTCTCGATCGCGCCGTCGCGCTCGAACTGATCAGCGAGACGCGCGCGGGACGCTACAGCTTCGGCCATGCGTTAATTCGCGAAGCGCTCTACGACGCCCTCCCAGCGGGGCGGCGCCGTGCGCTGCATCGCGCAGTCGCCGAGGCGATCCGCGCGGTTAATTCCGAGCACCCGCCGTTCGCCGAGATCGCTTTTCATTATTGCCGCGGCGAGTCGCCCGGCGACGCCGAGCTCGCGGCCGATTATTCGCGCCAGGCGGCGCGTATGGCGGAGCGGCAGCTCGCCTACGAGGAGGCGGCGCAACATCTGCGCAACGCCATCGACGCGCTGGCGCTAAAGCCCGGCGGCGACGAGCCGCTGAAGGCTGAGCTGCTATGCGACCTCGGCGAGGCTCAGGCCAGGACCGGCGATCTCGCGGAGGCGCGCAAAACCTGCCTGAGCGCGATCGAACTGGCGCGCCGCGTCAATCATCCCGATCTGTTCGCCCGCGCCACAGTGACGGCGGGGCGCGGCGTCAGCAATTCCGGCGAAACCGATCACGAACTCGTCCGCCTGCTCAACGAAGCGCTGGACAGGCTCGGCGATGCGGACAGCCCGCTACGCGGGCAGGCGCTGGCCCGGCTCGGCATCGAGCTGTACTGGGCTGACCGAGAGCGATCGGTCGCGTTATGCCAGGAGGCCGTCGAGATCGCGCGACGGCTCGACCACCCCCACACCCTCATCGTCGCGCTATGGGGGCGGCACCTTTCGCTTCGAAATCCGGACAGCCTCGAGCAGAGGCTCGCCGACGGGCGCGAAGCGATCGCCGTGGCCGAGCGGGAGCGCGAGCGCGATTTCGCGCTCGAAGCGCGCTTTTATCGGATCACCGATCTCGTCGAAGCCGGCGATATTGCAGGCGCTGACTTAGGCTTGCGGGACTATCTGGTCGCCGAGGCGGAACTGAAGGATCGCTTCAAGCGCGGCCTCCTGCTGCAGGGGATGCGCGCCCTGATGGACGGACGGCTCGCCGAGGCGGCGGCGCTGGCGCAGCAGGCCTTCATCGCCGGCCAGCAGAGCGCGCGCCCGCTGACTCTCAACGCGTTTATGGTCCAGCATGGGATGGCCATGTGGGAGCTTGGTCGGTTCGGCGAACTCGAGCCGCAGCTGCGAGCTTTTATCGCGCAAAATCCGCTCATCGTGTTTGCCCGCTGCGGCTTACAGTTGTCGCTCATTCAGCTCGGACGCCTGAACGAGGCGCGAACGGATTTCCAAAGCCTGGCCCGGGACGAGTTTGCTCAGGTGCCGCGCGACTGGAACTGGCTCGCGTCCATGTTCGTGCTGGCCGAAATCTGCGTCGATCTTGGCGAGGCCAAACACGCGGAGGTTCTCTATCGGCACCTCGCGCCCTATTCGGCGCGCAACGCCATGCTCGGATGGTATTACACATACGGCTCGGTCGCCTGCGCGCTCGGCAGGCTCGCCGGGCTGCTCGGGCGCTTCGACGAGGCGAAGGCGCATTTCGAAATGGCGCTCGCCGCCAATGCGCGAATCCGCGCGACGGCGGCGCTGGCGCACACCGAGTGCGAACTCGCAAAGCTGCTTCTCGCCCGGGGCGAGGGCGACGACGCCGAGGGGGCCGGCGCGTTTATCGCCTCGGCGCTCCGAACAGCGGAGGCGCTGAACCTCGTTCGCGTCAAGCAGAAGCTTGAACGCCTCGGCATTGATCGCCCGGCGCCCGACCAGCGTGAGCGGTTCGCAACGCCAGCGGGGGGCCTGGCTGAAAGCGGAGCGAGGGTCGAAGCCCCCTCGCTGGGCGGGGCTCGGCTTGAGTCGGAGAGCGACGCCCTTGATAAGGTCGCGGCGTCGGCGCTGTCCCAGACGCGCGACGTGCGCGCCCTCGCCTCGCTCGACGGCACCGTGACGATCATGTTCTCTGACATCGTCGAATCGACAGTGCTGTACGAGCAGCTCGGGGACCTGCGCGGGAGCGAGTTAATCAGAACCCATAATGAGATCTTTCGCCGTGAGGTCAGCGCGCATCGGGGGCATGAGGTCAACACGTTCGGAGACAGCTTTATGATCGCTTTCTCCAGCGTCCGGCGAGCGGTGCTGTGCGCGATCGCGCTGCAACGGGCCTTCGCCGCCTATTGCGACAGCCATCCCGATCTGCCGATGCAGGTCAGGATAGGACTGCATGTCGGTGAGGCGGTGAGGGAATCGACGGATTTCTTCGGCAAGACCGTGATTCTCGCCGCGCGCATCTCCGCGCTCGCACAGGGCGGCCAGATCTTGGTGTCTTCGACCCTCCATGATGTCGCGGCGAGCGCGGGCGATCTGCGCTTCGCGCCGGCCGGCGAGAGGCCGCTCAAGGGTCTGGCCGGAACCCATCGGCTCTATGAACTCATGTGGTAACGTGGATGGACGCCGGCGGCCAGAACCGTCCCACTTCTGCTGAAGCTGTCGGCTTTCCTTTTCGCCCAGGGCCTCCCGCGAGGTCTTCGTCGCCACGATCCGTGCCGCTTCCGGATTAATCCGACAACCGCCGTCGATGTGAACCACAAAGTCGGCCGGATCGAAAGCGTGGCTTACCTCGCCGCCCATGGTGATCACGGCGTGGCCGAGTTCTGGACCTTCGCCTTCGCCGTCAGCCTCGACAGTGACGCCTATGCGTTCGCTTCGATCGTGCTCATCACCTACATGTCTTGGCTGGCGTCGACCCAGCTTGCGGCCAGCCAATACGCGCTTCTTACGTCGATCTGCGCGTTGCCTGGCGGCTGGCTTGATATCGATGGTGGGCGCACAAGGGCTCGAACCTTGGACCCGCTGATTAAGAGTCAGCTGCTCTACCAACTGAGCTATGCGCCCATCGCATTCGCCGCTCGGCTTTCGCTCGGCAAGGGCCGGCGTTTAGCAAAGGCGCGCCAGCCTGTCCAGCGCAAACGGGCGACGAATTGGCGTCGCCCGCTTCTTGGGCCGAGGTTCTCGCCAGCCTCAGTTTTTCGCTTTGTCGACCAGCTTGTTCTTGCCGATCCAGGGCATCATGGCGCGCAGTTTCTCGCCGACCTCCTCGATCGGATGAGCGTTGGCGCGCGCCCGCATCGCCTTGAACGAGGTTTGGTTGACCCGGTTCTCCAGCATCCAGTCGCGAGTGAACTTGCCCGACTGGATATCTCCAAGCACGCGTTTCATCTCGGCCTTCGTCTCCGGCGTGATGAGGCGTGGACCCGAGACATATTCGCCATACTCGGCGGTGTTGGAGATCGAGTAGTTCATATTGGCTATGCCGCCCTCATAAATGAGGTCGACGATCAGTTTCACCTCGTGCAGGCACTCGAAATAGGCCATTTCCGGCGCATAGCCGGCCTCGACCAGGGTTTCGTAGCCGGCGCGGATCAGTTCAACGAGGCCGCCGCACAACACCGTCTGCTCGCCGAACAGGTCGGTCTCACATTCCTCCCGGAACGACGTCTCGATGACGCCGGCGCGGCCGCCGCCGATCGCCGAGGCGTAGGACAGACCAAGGTCGTGGGCGTTGCCGCTCGCGTTCTGGTGGATCGCGATGAGGCAGGGCACGCCGCCGCCCCGTTTATATTCCGATCGAACCGTGTGGCCGGGGCCTTTCGGGGCGACCATCAGCACGTCGAGATCGGCGCGCGGTTCGATCAGGTTGAAGTGAACATTGAGTCCGTGCGCGAACATCAGCGCCGCGCCCTGCTTCATGTTGGGCGCAAGCTGATCGCGGTAGATCTCGGCCTGCAATTCGTCTGGCGTCAGCATCATCACGATGTCCGCCCACTTGGCCGCGGCGGCGACGTCCATGACTTTGATGCCTTCGGCCTCCGCCTTTTTGGCGGAAGACGAGCCAGGCCGCAGCGCGACCACGATCTCCTTCACGCCGCTGTCGCGCATATTGAGGAGATGCGCGTGGCCCTGGCTGCCATAGCCGACCACCGCCACTTTCTTGGCTTTGATCAAATTGAGATCGGAGTCTCGATCATAATACACACGCATGTTTTGTCCTGAGTCTAGCGCGAAACGCAGCTTTGCGGAGATATTGAAGTCAGGCGTCGCCACGCCGGACGGGGGTTTCTAGTGAATACGGGGGATGCGATCAAGCACGCCAGGTCGGACCGGGCCGCAAGGTTGGCCGTCAGGACAATGTCATAGCTGGCATAATGGCGTCCGGCGCTTTATGACTGGGTTCCGCGCCCCGCGAAGCCAACGGGGTTCTTGTCGGGAGGGGTTGGCAATGGGCATCTTTCATCGGTTGCGAGCGCTCGCCGCGCTTGCGCTTGTCGCGGTTTCGGTTTCCGCCTGCGGCTACAATGTCATCCCGACCAAGCAGGAGGCCGCCAACGCGGCCTGGGCGCAGGTTCAGAACCAATACCAGCGCCGCGCCGACCTCGTCCCCAACCTGGTCGCGACGGTTCAGGGCTACGCCAAGCAGGAAAAGGACGTCTTTGTCGAGGTCACGGAGGCGCGCGCCAAGGCGACCTCGATTCACCTCGACGCCAACGACCTGACCGATCCGGCAAAGGTCAAAGCGCTGCAGGATGCGCAAAACGCGCTCAGCGGCGCCTTGGGGCGGCTTCTCGCGGTCAGCGAAAACTATCCCGACCTCAAGTCGAACCAGAATTTTCTCGCGCTGCAATCCCAGCTCGAGGGGACGGAAAACAGGATCGCCGTCGCGCGCCGAGATTATGTCGCCGCGGTACAAGACTTCAACACCACGCTCAGGACTTTCCCAAGCGTGATCTGGGCGCAGACGGTGTTCCATTCGATCAAGCCGATGGTTCCGTTCACCGCCAATCCGGAGGCCCAGACGGCGCCGAAGGTGAAGTTCTAACTCGGCCCAAGGGAGAGCTTGCATGCCGCGCCTCTGGCTGCGGCCGCTGATTGTCCTCGTCGTCGCGGCCCTATACGCCTGCGCGGCGCTTGCGGCGGCCAACTTTCCCCCGCTGACTGGAAGGGTTGTTGACCAGGCGAACATCCTCTCTCCGGTCACGATCGCCGATCTCGAGCGCAAGCTCGCCGATCTCGAGCAGAAATCCAGAATTCAGCTCGTCGTGGCGACCGTGCCTTCGCTTGGCGGCGAGGAGATCGAGCCTTACGCCAATGCGCTGTTCCGCGCCTGGAAACTGGGCGAGGCCAAAGACAACAACGGCGCTCTCCTTCTGGTCGCGCCGAAGGAGCGGCGGGTGCGCATCGAGGTCGGCTACGGCCTCGAAGGGACGCTGACCGACGCTGTCTCCAGCATCATCATTTCGAACGCGATCGCGCCGCGCTTCAAGGCCGGCGATTTCAACGGCGGGGTCACGCGCGGCGTCGACGACATCATCACCGCGTTGACCACCGACTCGGCCGAGTGGAAGCCGAAGCCAACCGACATGCGGGCGGAACATGAGGCTTCCCTGCTCGATACGCTCGCGCCGTTTCTCATCTTTCTTTTCATCATGTTCGTCATCAGCCGCATCAGCAGGCGAAACGGCGGCGGCAACGTCATCTTCATTCCGATGGGCACGGGCGGATTCGGGGGCGGGTTTCGTGGTGGCGGCGGAGGCTTCGGCGGCGGAGGGGGGTTCGGGGGCGGCGGCTTCTCTGGCGGCGGCGGCTCCTCCGGCGGCGGCGGCGCCTCGGGAGGCTGGTGATGATTCTCGATGCCGACGCCGCGGCGCGCGTCGAGGCCGCTTTCGACGCAGCGCAACTCAAGACTCGAGCGCCGCTCGTGTGTGTGCTCGCCGGCGCCTCCACCTCGCTGGACGGGGAGTTTCTGCTCGGCGCCTGCATCATCGCCCTGGCGACGCCGCTGCCGCTGCTCGTGTTCACCGAGCTTTCCGCCCACCGCATTTACGTTGCTCAGCTGCTGGTCGCCATTCTCGCCGCCGTACTGGTCACACTGCCGCCGCTGCGGCGGCGGCTCATCCCGAAGCGCGTCGCGCGCTCAGCCGGACATCGGGCCGCGCTGGCGCAGTTCGTCCTGCGCGGGATCGATCGCTCGCGGTGCGGCGCCCTCATCTATGTGTCGCTGGCCGAGCGTTACATCCGCATCGTTCCGGCTGAGGACGCTGCGGGAGTCGTCTCCCAGGAACAATGGCAAGCCGCCGTCGATCAGGCGCTTGCACCTCTCGCCGCAGGGAAGACGGAAGCCGCGCTGACCGGGCTCGCGGCAATCTGCGGCGACATTCTTGCTGCGCACTTCCCGCCCGGAAAGGCTGTGGACCCGGCGAAGCAACGGTTCCACATCGTTTGAGGGTTCGCGCGATCCGCGCGAAACAGGCTGACCTTATTATCGCCCCGAGTCCCCATCAGAACTTGCGCTAAACGCAGCCGCGGCTTGAGATTCCGGCGGCCATCCACTAGGAAATGCTGAGTCCAGAGAGATCGCGGGGAACGCAATCATGCCATTTGGCCGGTGCTCGATCGGACGGCGTGTCCTGTTTGGCTTCGCCGCGGCGCTGGCGCTCGGCGCTGCTTCGGCGCAGGCGACACCTTACCTCGTCGTCGACGCCGACAGCGATCAGGTGTTGATGCAGAATGAAGCGACGGCTCCATGGTACCCGGCATCGCTCACCAAGCTGATGACGGTCTATGTCGCTTTGGATGCGGTGCGAAACGGCAAACTCACGCTCGATACACCGCTCATCATGTCGGCTCGCGCGGCGCGAATGCCGCCGTCGAAAATGGGATTCCGGCCCGGCACCGAGGTGACCCTCGATAACGCGCTCAAGATGCTGATGGTCAAGTCGCCCAACGATGTCGCGGTGATGGTCGCCGAGGGTGTTTCGGGCTCGGTCGAAGCCTTTGCCGACGGCATGAACGCCGACGCGCAGCGGCTGGGCCTGCATGAATCGCATTTCGTCAACCCCAACGGCTTGCAGAACCTCGCCCATGTGTCCTCGGCCCGCGACATGGCCCTTATCGCCCGCGCGCTGTTGCACGAGTTTCCAGACCATGCCGATCTCTTCAGCATCGGCGCGCTGCAACTCGGCAACCGGTACATCCCAAACCACAACGGCCTGCTGGGCCGCTATCCGGGCGCCGACGGGATGAAGACGGGCTTTACCTGTCCGGCCGGCTTCAATGTGGTGGCAAGCGCCAATCACTCCGGACGGCGATTGATCGTGGTCGTGCTGGGAGCGCCGTCGGCGAGAACGCGCAACCAGGAAGCGGCGGACCTTTTCGACCGAGGCTTTGCCATGGGCGGGGGCAGCGGTTCGTTGGAATCGCTGCCGTCGGGCTCAGGCGCCGCGCCCAACATGCGCGCCGACGTGTGCCTGCATCGCAACGCCGCCGCGCTCGCCGCCGCCGAAGATGACAGCATTGCCGATCAGGCTCAGGCAGCAGCAGGAGTCGCTGGGATGCTTCCCGCCCCTCTAACCGCGCTTTTTGCCCCGGTCGCCGTGCACACCCAGCTCACCAATGAGAGGATCCGCTTCGATCCGGTGCCCGTCTATATTGGCCCCGCGCCCGGGTGGAAGGGGCTGGCGCTGGGTGCGCGTCGGACGACAACCGACAGCGCGGCCGCGTCGGGGGGCGCGAAGACCATATCCGCAGACAGCGCGTCCACGCTCGCGACTATGCCGGAAGGAGACGCCAGCGCCCCCATCCAGCCCTCATCCAAATCCAGGCACAAGCCTGCGCGACACTCGGGAAAAAGAACCGCTGCGCACAAACCAATCAAGAGCGCGACCGGAAAATTGGAGAAGAAAGACGTTTCCACCAACTGAATTTGAGATCCGTGCATGATGCGCAAGGCTAGTTCTTAAAATTTTCAACTATTTGTGAGCGTGCTTCCTCGCCCAGACCATCAACTGGTCGATGCAGGACAAAAAATTTTATGGAAATGCCTTGTTTTGGCCGGTTTGTCGTCAAGCGCGCGCCGCAACGGGTTGTCATATTCAGACAGTGCCCACGTGGAATCGGTACGCGGTTAGCTCGGTTTTCTTGCCCCCCAGCCCCCGAGCGCCAAGTCGGACCGAAATAAACTCCACGAGAGCTAGCGGATCGGCGGGCCCCCTCCTAGCCGATCCGCTTTTTTTTGTCCGCGCGGCGACTTTGCGGATGTCATCCTCCAAACGTCACAGCTTTATACGCCCAGCGCTTGAGCAAGTGATGGGCGATCGCCATCGGGGTGGGGGCCGTTAGGCCGTCCGGGTGGCGGCGTTCGAGGAGCGCGATCGTTTCATCGCGGCTGAACCAGCGAGCATCCTCCAACTCGACGCGATCGATCTCGAGGCTTCGGCTTTCCGCTTCAGCAAAGCATCCGATCATCAACGAAGCGGGGAAAGGCCACGGCTGCGAGGCAAAGTATTGAACCGCGCGGCAGACGACAGCCGCCTCCTCGCGGATCTCGCGCCTGACGGCGGCCTCGATGGTCTCTCCAGGCTCGACGAAACCGGCCAGCGCCGAATACATGCCCTTCGGGAACCTTGGCGAGCGACCGAGCAGGCAGGCGTCGTCATCGACCGCAAGCATGATGACGACCGGATCGGTGCGCGGGAAGTGGATCGCTTTGCAATGAGGGCAATCGCGGCGCCATCCCGCCACGGCGACCTCGGTCGCCGCCCCGCAATTCGAGCAGAAGCGGTGGCGCGCGTGCCAGTGCATCAACGCCTTGGCCGCCGCCAGCATCGCCGTCTGATCCTGCGGCACGAGGCCGCCCATCGCGATCGATCGCAGATCGACGAGTTTCAGGTCTTCGCGACCCGGCACGACCAGGATCCGCCGATCGAGAAAGTCGTCGCTGGTGTCCGAGCGCAGTTCGACAGCCTCGTCGCCCATGAGAGCGACGAAGATAGGCGCACCATCGGGCGCGAAACCCAAGAGCGCTTCGACTTGCGCCCCGCCAAGCGCCGCGATCTCGCTCATCGGCAAGAGCGGATCGAGCCCCTTCGCGGCGTTCCGCAATATCGGCATGTCGCGGGCGATCAGGAGCGCGCGCGCATCCTCGCGGGCCCGCAGGCGGCCGACTTCGACCGGGTCCTCGCGTCGATACGATCCGCGATCGAACCAATCGACGACATAGCCCAGGCCTTCAAGAGGCGCCAAAGTTGATCTCCTTCAGCGGCGTTAAGCCGGGATCGGTGTGGACGGAAACCCAACTCGACGCGCGGCGAGGCTTGCTCAACGATAGCGCGCCTTGAGGCTCGACACGCGTTCGGAATCGTAGTCGATGATGCAGCGCAGACGCGGATCGCCGGCCTTCGCATCCATGCCCGATTCGAATGGCGCAACGTCCTGGCATTCCGAATCGCGCCAGGCAACCCATTGCCCCTGAGCGTCATTAAGCGAGCGGCGCCAACGCGCCTTCTGCGAGGATAGCAGGCCCGGGCGAGCGTCAAGCGATTTGATCGCCGCCTCGACGGCTACCGCGAGTTCCCTGTCGGACCGATCGGCGGTGGTTCTCAGACACTCGGCAAGCTCGCGGGCGCCGATTTTGGCGGCATCGCAGGCGGCTTGCGAGGGATGCGCATCCGCAGCGTGAGCCAACGGGCTGAAAGCGATCGCGGCGGCAACAAAGACCAGAAGTCGCATGATCACCTTGATCGACCAGAGAGACAGGAAAGAGCGCGCCACTAGCTCGCCGCGGCGCGCGCGGGGCGGCTCAGATAATCCCCGATGCGCTCGAGCGCGCGCTCGATATTCTCGAGCGAATTGGCGTAGGAGAGCCGCAAGTAGCCCTCGCCATAGACGCCGAAGTCCGGACCGCCGATCGTCGCCACGCCCGCATCCTGCAACAGCGCCGAAGCAAGCGCTTTCGCCTTCCAACCCGTGCGGGAAACATTCGGAAATGCGTAGAACGCTCCCTTCGGCGTCACGGCGCTCACGCCTGGAAGGCGATTGAGACCCGCGGTCACCGCCTTGCGCCGCCGGTCGAACTCCGCGCGCATCGTCGCGACCGAATCCTGAGGCCCCTTGAGCGCTGCGATCCCAGCGAACTGCGCCGACGAGTTGACGCACGAATAGGAGTTGACGGCGAGCTTGCGTGCGACGTCACGCCACGGCTTCGGCCAGACGGAATAGCCGAGCCGCCATCCGGTCATCGCGTAGGTCTTCGACCAGCCGTCGAGCAGGATGAGCCGGTCACGAATCTCCGGATAGGCGAGCAGCGTCTGATGGGCGAGGCCATCGTAAGTGAGCTGGCCGTAGATCTCGTCCGACATGATCGCTGCGTTCGGAAAGCGCGCGAGGCCGGCGACGAGCTTGTCGATCTCCTCTTTCGGCGTGACGCCGCCGGTCGGATTGGCGGGCGAATTGACGATGATGAGCCGCGTCTCGGGCGTCATCAGCGCCAGCGTCTCGTCCGCCGAGAAGGCGAAGCCGTTTGCTTCCCGCATGGGGATCGGAATCGGGCGGGCGCCGGTGAACTCGATCATCGAGCGATAGATGGGAAAGCCCGGATCGGGATAGACAATGTCGACCCCCTTTTCGCCGAACATCTCGATCGCCATGAACATCGTCACCTTGCCGCCGGGGACGATCATGACGAGATCGGGCGACACTTCGGCGCCGAGGCGGCGATGCAGATCCTCCGCCACGGCCTCACGCAACGGCGCGATCCCCGTCGCGTCGGTATAGCCATGCTCGCCATCGCGCAAAGCTTTGACGGCCGCCTCGACGATATGGGGCGGCGTTTTGAAGTCGGGCTGGCCGATGCCGAGATTGATGATGTCGCGCCCCTGGCGCTGCAATTCAGCCGCCCTCGCCAGCACGGCGAAGGCGTTTTCCTCGCCGATGCGCTCAAAGGCGGCCTTGATGGCGGTCACTGGGATTGTGTCTCCGGGGGGTGGGCGCTCCTTTTGGCAAAGCCGGGCGGCGGGGGCAAGCGTCTTGGTTTGAGCCCGCGCAGCGTCCATCACGCGGGAGCGCCTGCCTTCGGAGGCAGCGGGTTGTTCCGAGATGACATGCTGGCGGCGCCCGCGGGTGTGGCGGGTGGCCGGCTAAGGGATCACATCCATCGGCAACCCGCCGGAGGGAAGCCTGCTTTCTGTCACGCAGCACGACAGTGTTGCCCTGGGGGCCTCTGTTCTTCGCTGAAGCGATCGGCCACATAGTTTGACATGCGCCAACCCTTCACGACATTCCCTCTAAGGTCCTGTTTCGCATCAGACCAGATCCGCGAGATCCGGGGCGTATTCAAGCAAAAATGCCTGGACGGCGGATACGCGCACGGGCGTGAGGCGGCGGTCCCGGCGAAGAATGGCCAGGCTGACCCAAGCGTCGCGCCAGTCCCTCAAGACCTCGACGACGCGGCCCTGTCGCAAGTCTGCGGCGGCGAGCCAGAGCGGCGAACGGCCTATGCCGGCGCCCGCGAGCACCGCCTGCCAGGCCGCGTCCCCATCATCGAAGGCGAACCTGGCTTCGATGAGATAACGGTCGCTGGTTCCGTCGACAGGCGACTGGAAGGGCCAGCTCTGGACCTGTCCAGTGCGGGTGTTTCGAAAGCCAATCAGGTCGTGGCCGTCGAGGTGAGCCGGTTCCCCGGGCGGCGACCGACAAGCAAGGTAGTTCGGCGCGGCGCAGACCACCCAAGGAAAACGGAACCACGATTGCTGGATGTGCCCCGGCACGCGCGAGAGAGAGCCCGCACGCAAGGCGAGGTCAATTCCATCTTCGGCGAGATCGGCGATTTCGTTGGTCATGCGAAGATCGAGCCTAACCTCCGGGTAAAGCCGGGCGAACTCTGGAAGAAGCGGGCAAAGCACTTGACGCGCGAGGGCGACCGGCGCGCTAATGTGCACCACCCCTGCGCCAGTCACGTCGGCCTTGCCCGCCGCCACGTCGCGGAACCGACGAGCGGCGCTTACCGCGCTCTGCGCGGGATCGAGCAAAGCCTCCCCCTCCTCTGTGAGCGACAGCGCGTGGGTGGACCGATGCAGCAGTTTCACCCCGGCTTCTTTTTCCAATCGCGTAATGGCTCGGGAAACGCTCGGGGACGCCATGCCGAGGCGCCGGGCGGCCAAAGCGACGGACCCTGCTTCCACGACCGCGAGGAAACAGCGCAGCTGGAGAATCGATACGTCCAGATCGTCAGTGATCATGATCGAGGCGCTCCTTCGCCGCTGTTTATCGCTGGCCCGCGCCCCTGAGCTTCGCGGACCACGAATAGCTCTCTCCTTCGACCCGCGAAGGAGGAGCGGGGCCGATCGCGCCCTCACAAACCCCTGCCATGAGGATTGAAAATGACGGACAAGCACGTTGACGCCTATGAACTCTACATTTCCGCCTGGTCCGCAATCTCCGACGAAGAGCGGCTGCGTCTGCTGAGAGCCAGTGTCGTCCAGCCAATCATCTTTCGGAACGCGACACAGACTCGCAACGGTCTAGCAGACGTCGTCGAGCATCTGGAAGGGTTTCAAAAGCGGAGTCCGGGGGGTTCGTTTCGTCTGATGTCAATGCTCGGATTTGAGAATCAGGGGCTCGCCACTTGGAAATTCTTCGATGCTGAAGGACAGGGCGGATTTTCTGGCTTTGACGCCCTGACGTTCGATGAGGAGGGGCGGATCTCCTACATCCTCATGTTCAGCGACGTGGAGAAGCAGCGGCTGAAATAGACGCCTATGCGACCCTGCTCCAAGCGAGATCGGATCACCTAAGGCCCTGAGCGCGACGATAGGCCAGAACGGCGCGGATCGCCTCCTCGGCGTTCGAGAGCGCCTGTCCTTCGGTGTCGCCCTCGGTCACCACCTCCGGCAGGGCCGGAACGAGCACGGTGAAGCCACCGTCAGGCTGCGGTTCCAAGATGACTGAAAAACTAGAGCTCATCGGCACGCCCGAGTTAGGGTTGGCTCGCGGGGCTCATCAATAGCAGAACAAAGGCGCTTGCGCAGCGGCGAATAGCCGAGCTTGGCTCAAGCGCGGCCGGCGCGATCGGCGATCGCGCCTACAAGCCCCTACCCCAGCGCCTTCTCCATCACGCGCCTGAGCCGCGCGCCGAAGGCCGAGGGGTTCTCGACGCTCGCGCCCTCCATGAGCCGCGCCTCATCAAGGACCAGCCAGGCCGCATCCTCCACCAGCGGCTTGTCCTTGCCCTCCTTGAATCGTCCGGCGAGGGCGAGGGTCAGCGGGTGCGTGGGATTGAGCTCGAGAATCGGCTTCGCGCGGTCGCCGAGCCGCCCGTGTGCGGCAAGCATCTTTTCGAGCTGCCGGTCGGGGCCAAAATCAGGGGCGATCAGACAGGCGACGCTGTCGGTCAGGCGGTCCGACGCGCGAACCTCGGCGACCTCGTCCCCCAGCGTCTGCTTGAAGAAGGCGAACAGCGTCGCCACCTCGCCGGACGCCTCGGCGGGCGCGCTCGCGCCCTCGGCGAGCGCGATCGACTTGATGTCGGCCTCGCCCTGGCTCACCGACTTGAACGGCTTGCCGTCGAAACCCGCAGCCGTCGACACCCAGAAGGCGTCGACCGGATCCGCCAGCAGCAGCACTTCGACGCCTCGCGCTTTGAACCCTTCAAGCTGGGGGCTCGTCGCCAGGCGTTTGGCGTCATCGCCGGTGAGATAAAAAATCGCCGTCTGGTTCTCGCGTAAGCCGGCGACATATTGCGCAAGCGTCCGGTCGCCGGCCGGGTTTGTCGTGGTGACGAAGCGGGCGATCTTGAACAGGCCGTCGCGGCGTTCCGGATCCTCGTACAGGCCTTCCTTGAGCACCGGGCCGAAATGCTCCCAGACCTTGGCGAACTTCTCGGGCTCGGCTTCGGCCAGCTTGCCGAGCTCCTGCACCACGCGGTTGCTCACGCCCTTGCGGATCGCGGCGAACACATCGCTTTTCTGGATCAGCTCGCGCGAGACATTGAGCGGCAGATCGGCGCTGTCGACCACGAGGCGCACGAAACGCAGCCATCCCGGAAGGATGTCGGCGTCCTCGGTGATCAGCACGCGGCGCACATAGAGCTTGTTGCGCCCCTTTCGCGCCGGGTCGAACAGATCGAACGGCCGCGAGCCCGGAATGAAGGCGAGCACCGTATATTCGTGCCGACCCTCGGCGCGCCAATGCAGGGTCAGCGCGGGCTCGTCGAACTGGCCGGCGAGGCCGCGGTAGAACTCCGTGTACTCTTCCGCCGTCACGTCGGATTTGGACTTTGCCCAGATTGCCGCGCCGTCAGCAATGCGGCGCTTCTCGGCGCCGAGTTTCTCGATCAGATCGATCGGCACCGCGACCGCGCCGGAATGATCGCGCACGATGCGCTCGAGCGTTCGGGGCTGGAGGAACTCCTGCGAGGAATCGTTCAGGTGCAGGGTGACGCTGGTTCCGCGCTTCGGCGCGTTTTCAAGCGGCAGGGCCATGATGGTGAAGGCGCCCTTGCCGTCCGAGGTCCAGCTCCAGGCCTCGCCCGTCCCGGCGCGACGGCTGTGGACGACGACCTCGTCCGCGACCATGAACGACGAGTAGAAGCCGATGCCGAACTGCCCGATGAGCGAGGACGCCTCCTTGCTCGCCTCTTCCGCCGCAAGCTTATCGAGGAAGGCCTTGGTGCCGGAGCGGGCGATGGTGCCAAGCCCTTGCGTAAGGTCTTCGCGGGTCATGCCGATGCCATTGTCGGAGAAGGTCACGGCCTTGGCGTCGGGATTGATCGTGATCTCGATCGCGAACGGCGCGCCGTCCTCGATCAGCTCAGGCTTGGCGAGGGCTTCGTAGCGCAGCTTCTCGCAGGCGTCGGCGGCGTTGGAGACGAGCTCGCGGACGAAAATCTCCCGGTCGGAATAGACCGAATGGACCATGAGATGCAGCAGGCGCGAAACGTCGGCCTCGAAGCTCTGTGTGCTGGCGGCTTCGCTGGTCGGGGTCTGGGCGTCGGCGGTCAAAGGTCGCACCTCTCAAAGACTGTTGGACTTGGAATTCCGGCCAAAACGGCGCGGCGTAGCGGATATCGGGGCAGGGACGCGTCGATGCAAGCCCGAAATCAGCCCCTTGCCGGCGGAATCCTCCGGGCGCGCCGGCCTCAAGCCGCGATCTGACGAACGCGGGGGCTGCCCCTGAAAGGGCTTGGCTTGGCCGCTCAAGCGAAGCGGCGCTTTGCGCGCCAAATAAACCAAACCCTCGGCGCCGGCCGATACTGGCCCGTCCGCGTCACATTGTGGCATAGTGACCAGAGCCGCGAGGGAAACCACCATCCGATCGGGGCCACAATTCGCAGCCGAACGAAGTCGCCAGTTTGACAAACTCAGCGAACCCCCTCCCGCCGGGAGGCGTCCTGGTTCCGATGGAGCCCAAGCTTTGGAGCGAGCAGCCGCACTATGTGTTGCGACAGGACAAAACGACGATCGGCCGCGGATCCAGTTGCGACATTCGTATCGGCAACCCGACCATATCCCGTCTGCATCTGGAACTGGCATGGCGCGCGGAAACCCTGATTCTCACCCATCTCAGTCCGGTGAACCCAACCTTCGTGAATGGGGCGCCGGTCGCTGAACCTCGCCCTCTGCGTAATGGCGACATCATCGAAGTCGCGGACGGGGTTGCGCTCCGTGTCGAGCTCCACGGCGGCGGCGACAAGGAGGCCACCCAGTTTCGCGGACGCGACGCGCGCCGGATGTACGCGATTCTGTCCGCCGACGTGTTCGGCTACAGCCGGCTGGTCGAGCAGGACGACATCGCGACAGCCCGCCAGCTTGAGAATTGCCTGAAGATAATCCGGGACCGCGTCGAACAGATGGATGGACGCGTTTTCCAGATTGTCGGCGACGGGATTGTGGCGCTGTTCAACAGCGCGGGCTCCGCGGTGAAATCGGCTGTCGTTTGGCAATCGGAGATTGCGCGCCGCAATGCAGCGCTGCCCCCGGCGCGCAGAATGGAATTTCGGGTCGGGATCAATTCGGGCGACTTACTCGTCACCCCTTTAGGCGCCGTGATCGGCGACGCCATCAACATCGCCGCTCGTGTCCAGAGCATCGCGCCGCCGGGAGGCATTTTCATAACCGGCGTCGTGCGCGATCAGATTCAAGGCCAGATCGACCTTCGATTCGAGCTTGTCGAAAACACTGAGATGAAGAATCTGTCGCGTGAAGTTCGGGTCTATCGGGTCGAAGTTTGATCTTCACGAACGAATTTACTCAAAACGGCCAGCGGCGCCGCCCTCGAGTTGAGCTGCTTCCACGGACTATTGGCCAGCGGAGGTGACGCGCCAGACGGTATTTCCGACATCATCCGCAATCAGAAGCGCGCCGGTCTTGTCGATCGCGAGCCCGACCGGACGCCCGCGCGCCTTCCCATCCGCCTCGAGGAAACCGGTGACGACGTCCTCCGCCTTGCCGTTGGGATGGCCGCCGCTGAAGGCGACGAAGACGACCCTGTATCCGTTGAAGGTCGGTCGGTCCCAACTCCCGTGTTCGCCGACGAAGGCGCCGCCGCGATATTTCCGCGGCAGGCTGTCGCCGGTGTTAAACACAAGGCCGAGCGGGGCCACGTGCGAGCTGAGCGCGTAATCGGGAGCGATCGCCTTCGCGACCAGATCCGGGCGTTGCGGCTCAACCCGCGGATCAAGGTGCTGGCCGTAATAGCTGTAAGGCCAGCCATAGAAGGCGCCGTCCTTCACCGACGTCAGGTAATCGGGGACCAGGTTCGGACCGAGCTCATCGCGTTCGTTGACGACAGCCCAAAGAGCCCCGCTCTCCGGCTCCAAGCTTAGACCATTCGGATTGCGGAGGCCGCTCGCAAAAATGCGCCAGCGTCCGCTCGCGCGATCGACTTCCCAAATCGCCGCGCGATTTTCCTCCACCGCGATGCCGTTCTCGGTGATGTTGCTGTTGGAGCCGACGCCGACATAAAGCAGCTTTCCGTCACGACTGGCTGTCAGGCTTTTCGTCCAGTGGTGGTCGATCGGGCCGCCCGGCAGCGGCGTCAAAGTCACGCCAACTCCGGAGATCGTGAGGTCGCCGGCGTGGTAGGGATAGCGGACGATGGCGTCGGTGTTCGCGACATAGAGATCCTCCCCGACCAGCACCACGCCGAAGGGCGAATGGAGATGGTCGAGAAAGACGGATTGCGTCGGCGGCTTCCCCCCGGCTGCATCGTAGCGCAAGAGCGTGATGCGATTGCTCGGTCCGGAATTGCCGCCTGAAGTCACCATCTTTTCGATGAACCGCATGACGAGGTCTTTCGGCCGGGTGATCGGCTGCGGCGGGGGCGCTTTCGATTCGACCACCAGCACGTCGCCATTGGGCAGCGTATAGAGCGAGCGCGGATGCTGAAGGCCGGTGGCGAGGGCTTCTATCTTCAGCCCTGGGGCCACTGTGGGCGTCTCACCGTTTTTCCAGCCAACGACCGACGACAGATGCATTGGCGGGAACAGATATTGCTGGATGTCCGGCAGAACGGGATTGGGCCCAACCTGACTTTGAATGTCGAAAGGCTCGTCGGCGCGAGCCGCGAGCGTCAGCGCCAATGCGGCGCTGAGCGCCGTCGACAACAGTTTGACGGCGGATCTCATTCGGCGACTCCGACCCGATGGCGATAGACCATCGATCGCCCCATCCAGGTCGTGAAAAGCAGGATCAGCACGCATAGGACGGAAAGCGTGAGGCCCCACGGCACGACCGAAGTCCACGCGTCCCGGGAATGCACGAACATGTTGAGCGTGGCGAGAGCGAGCAGCACGACGTTGCCGATCGCATGCGGCCAGGCCGGCCGTTGAGCGCGGATGAACCGGCTGCCGAGAAAATCGATCAGTCCGAAAACGGCGGCGAGATAACCAAAGATCACGCCGACGGTCACGAGCCAGGCGGAGAAATTCGCCCACATCATATCCGCCGACCGCCAGTAGGTGAGGTCAGTCAGAAGAACGCCGACGAAGCAGGCGATCGGTATCGGCACGAGCAGCGGATGGATGGGTTGGCGGAAGATCCGCAGCGTGGAGGGCGGGTTCGCAAGTGACAACAGAGTTCCTCCGGGCGGCCCAGACGCACGTGCGTCCTTTAACGAGCCGCGGACGCCAATGGTTCCCGAACTGGCCGGTAACGTCGCCGCGAGCCGCCAGCATCGCGCCGCTCGGGGACATGGGGTCGAGATGGTTTTTAAAGCGCGGCGATCAGTTTCTTTAAGAGCGCGTCCAGCGTCTCCTGCTCGGCCTGGGTCAGCGACAGCAGGAGTCGCTCCTCGTTGGCGACATGGCGGCCGATCGCCTCGTCGATCAGGCGCTTGCCGGGGTCCGTCAGCACGATCAGTTTGCCGCGGCGGTCCCTGGGGTCGGGGCGGCGCATTACGAGCCCCGCGCTCTCCAGCCGATCGAGCCGGTCGGTCATGCCGCCCGAGGAGATCATCGCGGCTTCATAAAGGCGCGTGGGCGAAAGCGTATACGGCGCGCCGGAGCGGCGCAGGGTCGCCAGAACGTCGAACTCGCCCGGCTGCAGCCCAGCCTGGGCGAAGAGGGGGTTCAGGTGCTCGCGCTTCACCCGTTCGGAGGCTTCGTTCAAGCGGCCAAACACGGCCATGGGCAGAGTACGCAGGTCCGGGCGTTCCCGGGCCCATTGTTTAACAGCGAGGTCGGCGCGATCCATGGTCGGTTTATCTCGATCAAAAGTATCTTGACATCAAGAGACTTGGTAGATACTCACTCTATGCCGAGATAAGTTACCACAAGCCGGCCGATCGGAAAGGGGAATTTATGAGCAAGATGATTTTCGTGAACCTGCCGGTGCGCGACCTGAAAGCGTCAACCGCGTTCTATACAGCGCTCGGCGGCGCGCTGAACCCGCAATTTTCGGGCGAAAAGTCGTCGTGCATGATGTTTTCGGAGACGATTGGCGTGATGTTGCTGACCCACGAGCATTATCGCCAGTTCACCCAGCGCCCGATCGGCGACGCGCGGCGCGAAAGCCAGGCGCTGCTCGCGCTCAGCGTCGACAGCCGCGAGGCGGTCAACGCCACGCTGGCGCAGGCGACGACCGCTGGCGGAGGCGCGGATCCCAATCCGTCGCAGGAT
This sequence comes from Roseiarcus sp., assembly GCA_036510135.1. Classification (GTDB taxonomy): domain Bacteria; phylum Pseudomonadota; class Alphaproteobacteria; order Rhizobiales; family Beijerinckiaceae; genus Roseiarcus. Next base: position 20,149 of record DATCEJ010000445.1, read on the forward strand.
CACGGTTTCATGTTCTCCCGCAGCGTCGAGGATCCGGATGGGAACGTGTGGGAGATCATGTGGATGGACCCGGCGGGGCTTGCGAAAACGGGTTAGAGGCCCGGGCTCCAGCGTTCCCCCGAAGCGCCCGATTCCGCCCGACGCGCGGATGAAGCGAAACCGCCCAATTTTTGCGGGCGGAACTAAAAGGGGGTCTAACGCCCTGACAAGATTGAGGCGCGGAACTAAATTTACCGCTAGAGCCAGACGCCCGAAGACCGGTCAGCTCTCCGACGTGGTCAGCGCCAGCGCGTGCAGTTCCCCGCCCATGCGGCCCTTCAGCGCCTCATAGACCATCTGGTGCTGGCGGACCCGGGTCTTGCCCTTGAAGGCCTCGGTCACGACCGTCGCCGCATAATGGTTGCCGTCGCCGGCCAGATCCTTCACCTCGACCCGGGCGTCCGGAAACGCCTCGCGGATCATCGTCTCAATCTCGGTTTGCGACATGGCCATGGGCGTTGCGCTCCTTGATGACTTCGGCCGCCTCGTCTTCCTCGCGGGACTCGGTTTCGAGCCGCGCGACGACATCCTCGGCCGGTTCGCTCGCGGCGATCGTGACCCCGTCGGTCATGAGGATCAGGCAGTCGTCCGCATCCGACGAATTGATGGCGACCACCCGCTCCGGCCGGATATAGGCGAAGCCTTTGGCGGTTTTGACGATGATGAACGGAATCATGAATCGACCCCCTGAGGACGGCTCATAAAGGCCGGCAGCCAGTTTTCATAGGCTTCAATCAGCGCCGCAAGAGCGACCGGGGCGGCCTCGCCAAGCTTCAACGCCTCGCCGCCGGTGACGCCGAGGCGCGAGAGCGGAACATTGAGGCGTTTCGCCTCCTCGGCGATGGCCGCGCTTTCGGTCGGCGGCGAAGTCAGCACGTAGCGGCCCTGATCCTCGCCGAAGAAGAACGCATGGCTCAAGCCCTCGGCCTCGACGCTTGCGCCGATGCCGCCCGCCATCGCCATCTCGGCCAGCGCGATGGCGAGACCGCCGTCGGACAGATCGTGGACCGCGCTGACCGTCCTGGCCCGAATGAGGGAAGCGACAAATTCGCCGTTGCGGCGTTCGGCCGCGAGATCGACCGGCGGCGGCGCGCCCTCTTCGCGGCCAGCGACCGTCGCGAGCCAGGCGGAGCAGCCGAGCCATCCCGGCGCCCCGCCAACGAGCCAGATGTCCTCGCTTGGCCCCTTGAAAGCGAGGCTTGCCGCCTTAGCCACGTCGTCGACGAGGCCGACGCCGCCGATCGCGGGAGTAGGCGGAATCCCTGAGCCCATCGTCTCGTTGTACAGCGACACATTGCCGGAGACGATCGGGAAATCGAGCGCCCGCGCAGCCTCGCCGATGCCCTCGATGCAGCCGACCAGTTCGCCCATGGCCTCGGGCCGCTCCGGATTGCCGAAATTGAGGTTGTCGGTGAGCGCAAGCGGGCGCGCGCCGACCGCGATCAGATTGCGCCACGCCTCGGCGACCGCCTGCTTTCCGCCTTCGTGCGGGTCGGCGGCGCAATAGCGCTCGGTGCAATCGGTGGTCAGCGCCAGCCCCTTCGGGCCCTCGCCGAGGCGGATCACCGCCGCGTCGCCGCCAGGCCCCTGAACCGTGTTGCCGCGGATAAGCGTGTCGTACTGCTCGTATATCCACCGCTTTGAGCAA
>DATCEJ010000446.1:0-4074 GCA_036510135.1 Roseiarcus sp.
TTTTTGCGAGCCTGGTTGTTCCGGCGCGGCCGCGCACAAAGTTACGCGTGCCAAATCGTTCCAAGAGCTTAGATGCACCTTTGCGCAACTTTGTAACTCCCAAGCCGTCCCTGTTTTCCGCTCCGAAAACGCGGCGACGGCGGAACAAAGGCGAATCGCAACGCGAACGAACCGGAGTCGCCTCCGCCAGAAATCGTCCCAAACCGCCGTTTTTGCCCCAAAATTGGGAGACGGCTTGGGAGTTACGCAACTTTTCGCTCCTTCGTTCTCGTCTCCAAGATCCGGTTCTGAGGCGCCGCGAAGCCGCCTCGAAGAACGCCACGAAGCCTCGAAGGGGCCGGCGCTGGGGTCGCTTTCTGAATTCCTTCGAGATACCGTGCTCGCATCGCTTCTCCACGCGGGGCCCTCGGGCGAATCGCCGCGAACTTGGAATACCGGCCTGGGAGATAATTTCCAGCATTCGGCGCGCCTCGCCAAGGCGCGACCTGACGCCAGAGTGCGACGACCGCGACCGGCCGCCATTCCGACTCTGGCCCTCGCACTATCGCTGGGGCTCGGGCGCCCGCGTGGCGTCTCTTTCGGAAGAGGTGGACATCGGGTCTCGATCTGAGGCAACAACCGTCACCCTAACAAATATTTTCTGAAAAAATAAATATGATCGTTAATTTCTATTTTGCTGATCACCTCGCCCTTGCCTGAAGCGGGGTGACTTACCCCAGCAGGCGGGTGATCTTTGCGCGTGCGCTTCGTTGGCCTGGGTTGACGGAGACGCCGCGGGGCGACGCCTGCGGCGTCCTGGCGCCTGACCCGCGTTCCTGTCGCGCGGCTTGGAGTGCTCCTTCGGCGAAGGAGCGCGCCGCTTGTCCACCTCATCAAACTAGGGATTTGGAATTTTACGTTGGGTCAGCGTTGGTCGAAGACCCGCAAAACCCCGATTTTTCTTATGTGTTCAACCTTGTGATGACGGACATCAGCTCTCAGACGGCTTGCTGCAGCGTCAAAGTCAACCGTTTACGTGTGTCCGCCAGTTGTGCGCCTCTTTGAAGCCGAGCACTTCGCGGATCTTTCGGTTCGACAAGGGCGCCTCGAACTCGCCCATCTCGCGCGTGACCGGCGTCTTCGGCGCAACCTGCTTCAGCGCTTCCTTGGTGGACATGTTGAGCGTGATCGTATCGTTGGTTGCGTTGAACACCTGGAAGCCCAGTCCGTCCTTCTCCAGGCATAGGCGAACGATCTCGCCGAGATCGCGCGCGTCGATATAGCTCCAGGCATTGCGCTTGCGCAGCGGCGGGTTGGCGGCATAGCCCTTGAACGGCCCATATTCATGCGGCTCGATCACGTTGCCGATTCTGAGTGCGTAGATGTCGGCCTTATAGCGCATGGCGAAGGCGCGGGCTGTCTTCTCGTTGCAGACTTTCGACAGGCCGTAGGAATCCATCGGATCGACGTCGTAATCTTCTTCCAGCGGGAACGAATGGAAGTCCTTGTCGCCCTCCGCGAAGCAGACCCCGTAGGTGGTCTCGCTCGAAGCGATGATGACTTTGCGCACGCCGAGCTTCATCGCCGCCTCGATGACGTTGTAAGTGCTGGTGACGTTCGTTGTGAAAGTGACGTTGTCCGGCTCGATCAGCACGCGTGGGATGGCGGCGAAATGCACGACCGCGTCGGGCGGGCGGGCGGCACGGCCGTCATTGAAGCCGGCGAAGGTGGGGTGGGTGGTCAGCGCGTTGAATGCCTGCCCGTTGTCCGTCAGGTCGGCGATCAAAGTCGGGACGCCCGGCAGGTCGAGCGGCTTCAGATCGACGTTCAGGACGGAATAGCCGTGGGCGACGAGATGCGAAACGGCGTGGCGGCCGGCCTTGCCGGTTCCGCCGGTGAACACGATGCGTTTGCCTGACATGTAATAACCCCCAGAGGTTGGAGGTCCAGCATAGATGGACGTCGATGGCGGCGAAAGCCGCGGTCATAGCGGATCCTTGCGCCCTTCCATCGTCGGCGGCTGGCGTCGCGATGCGCCGCGTCCCCCTCGTCGGGGCCCAGGTGCGGCGACCGGTGCTCCGGGTTTCGCCTTGGTCGCCCCCGGCCGTGTCAGTCCCTGTTCTTGAAGTAATTGCCCGGCTTGATCTCGGTGTAGCCGCGCACCCCGTTGGCGCCCTGCGCAGTCGCGCAGTCGTAACTGAATGTCGTCTGGTTCTTTTGGGTATCGTAGACCTCCGCAGACAGGTGGCAGCCGGTTCGCGCCGGACTGGGCGCGGGGATCATGGTCTTTGGCCGATGCTTGTTGTCTGCTGCAGCGAGTTGCGAAAGACAAGAAATGGCCAGGCAGAGCGCCATTCCGAAAATAGAAACACGTCTGCCGCCGACGATGTTTAGCATGAGCCCCTCCTTCGCTGCTGTTTTGCCAGCATTGATGAGAAAACAAGAACGGATGAATTGTCGATTTCCGAGTCTAGGCCTCGGCTGTATCTGTCGTTCGCTTAGACGACTCTATCTACGCCTCAACAAAAAGCTTTCCAGGTGGTGCTTGTGGCGCCACGAGAGGAACTGAGCCCTTTTTCGAGAAATTCTTTCGCGTTTATATCTGCGCTGTAAGAAGGACCCAGTCGTCTCTCGTGAAATATTGAACGGGAGTCCGACTGGTCAGGAGCCAGTAGGTGTAATCAAACGCTGGATCTCCGTAGTCCGTGGAACCTCACGAGAAATCGCATGATCCCAGTCGCCAAGCCCACTTGGCAATAGGTAGAACTACGTATCCTTTGACGACGCAAGAATAGCATAGCCCGTGTTGTTGATGGCACGGTGTGTCCGTTCGGCGCCGGCCGCGCAATCAAGACGGAGGCAAATCTCAGACTTCATCAAGCAGCAAGCGGGACTCGAAGCACAAGGGACGGCGTCGTGGTTGCAACAGGATTCCGGAACTCGACCGCGTGACCTATGGTTGCGGCAAGTTTGGCGTGGGACACATCGAAGAAAAAAATCCAACGCCGCCTGGGGCTGAACCCTGGATTTGGCCCGGGTCAGCGCGAGTCCGAGCGCCGTTGGCGACATACTGCCTGGAACCGATAACTGGCGGAATGGGATCATAGGGATCGAAGCTCGCACTCGGCGAACTCGGTCTTGATGATGGCAACGGGACGCGTTGTTTAAGCGCGCGGGTGAGCGGAGCGATAGGCCGCAAGGAGGCGCGCACTGTCGACGCCCGTATAGACTTGCGTCGTCGACAGCGAAGCGTGGCCCAGCAGGTCCTGAATGGTTCTCAAGTCGCCCCCCCGAGCCAGAAGATGCGTGGCGAACGAATGGCGGAGCGCATGTGGCGTCGCGGTTTCGGGCAGGCCGAGGGCGCCCCGCATCCGCGCCATCGCCAGTTGCACGATGCGCGGCGAAAGGGGTCCGCCTTTCGCGCCAATGAACAGCGGGCCGGCGGCCTTGAGGGCAAAGGGGCAAAGCGACAAATAGTCCTCGATCGCCCTGCGCACCGGCGGAATGATCGGCGCCGAGCGTGATTTCTGGCCCTTGCCAACGATCGTGACAGCGTCCGTTTCGCCGACCGGCGCGTCGGCGCGCCGGATCGAGAGCGCCTCCGAGATGCGCAGGCCCGCGCCGTAGCAGAGCGCCAGCACTGCGGCGTCGCGCGCCAACACCCAGGGCTCGCGCTCTTCGCCCTCACGCAGCGCGGTCGTGGTCATGGCCTTGGCGTCCGCCGGGCTCAAGGGTCGGGGCAGGAGCCGCCCCGCCTTGGGCGCGCGGACCGCCCCGAGCGCCGCCGCTGTTTCCCCGCCTTCGCGCGCGATGTGGCGAGCGAGCGATTTGAGAGCCGAGAGCGCGCGCTGCAGCGAGCGGCCCTCGACCCCGTCCGCCCGCCGATGCGCGAGAAAGGCCCGCAGATCGCCTGGGGCGCAATCGGTGAAATCGCCGATGCTGGGCGGCGCGCTGAAACGCGTCTCGAGAAAGGCGAGAAATTGCCTTGCGTCGCGGCCGTAAGCCTCGATCGTGCGCGCCGACAGGCGGCGCTCGTGGGCGAGATGCTGAAGCCAGGCGCCGACCGCCGCTGCGAGGTCGGGCGCGGCGGCGAGA
>DATCEJ010000447.1:0-2455 GCA_036510135.1 Roseiarcus sp.
TATGACGACTTCCTGCAGATCGACGCGCCGGTCAATCACGGCAATTCAGGCGGCCCGACCTTTGACGCCGAAGGGGAGGTGGTCGGCGTCAACACCGCGATCTTCTCGCCGTCGGGAGGCAGCGTCGGCATCGGCTTCGCCATCGCCAGCGACGTCGTCAAGAACGTCGTGGCGCAGCTTAAGGACAATGGCTCGGTCACGCGCGGCTGGATCGGAGTTCAGATCCAGAATGTGACCGCGGACCTGGCCGACGACCTCGGCCTCAAGGAGCAGAGCGGCGCGCTGGTGGCTGCGGCGCAGAAGGACTCGCCTGCCGCGGCCGCGGGTGTGAAGAGCGGCGACGTCATCACTGCGGTCGACGGCGAAACGGTCACCGATCCACACGACCTCGCCCGCCGGATAGCGGCGCTCGGCCCGAAGAAGACTGTCAAGCTCGGGCTCATCCGGAATGGCTCGCCGATGACCGTCGACGTGATCCTCGGAACGATGCCCGCCGACAAGACGGCGAGTGCGGAATCGCGAAACTCCGACGACAACGGAGGTTCGGCGCTCGCCAAGCTCGGGCTGAGCTTGCGCCCGGCGCATGGACAGGAGGGCGTCGTCGTTGCGGAAGTGGACCCGGACGGCGCGGCCGCGGACAAGGGCCTGAAGCAGGGCGATGTGATCCTCGAAGTCGCTGGCAAGTCGGTCAACCGGCCGGCCGATGTCGTTGACGCGATCGACGCGGCCAAGTCGGGCGGCAAGAAATCGGTTCTCGTGCGTGTCAAATCCAACGATGGAGAGCGCTACCTGACGCTGCCCACGCGCGCGTCCTAAGTTACCCGGCGTCCCACGGTTCGCCATGGGACGCCGACATGAAATGGCGGAAGGGTTCATGGGCACGTCCCCGGCCCTGCGCATAGCGCGCTCTTCCGTCTAAGTCGGCGTCGCACACATCCCCGCCCGCGCGACTCCGGCAAAAGTGGCGGCAGGTCCCAATCCCCCGCGGGTCTGCCGCCATATTTTTTCGCCTTAGCGCCCGGGTTTCGCTATATGTCCGACATGCGCATCCTCATTATTGAAGACGATCGCGACGCGGCTGCTTACCTGGCCAAGGCGTTCAAGGAGGCCGGACATGTCGCCGACCAGGCGAATGACGGCGTCACCGGATACGACTTGGCGCTCGAAGGCGCCTATGACGTCGCCATCGTTGATCGCATGTTGCCGAAAATGGACGGCCTCACGCTGGTCGGCGCCCTTCGCGAGCAGAAGAACGAGACGCCGGTCCTGATCCTCTCGGCGCTCGGCCAGGTCGACGACCGGGTCAAGGGGCTGCGCGCCGGCGGCGACGACTATCTGTCGAAGCCTTACGCATTCTCCGAGCTTTTGGCTCGCGTTGAAGCGCTCTCGCGTCGCGGTTCAAAAGGCGCGCCGGAGGAGACGGTGCTCAGGGTCGCCGATCTGATGCTTGACCGGCTGTCCCACAAGGTCACGCGCCGGTCTGAGGAAATCGTCTTGCAGCCGCGCGAATTCCGGTTGCTAGAGTATTTGATGCAAAACGCCGGCAAGGTGGTCACGCGCACCATGCTGCTCGAGCACGTGTGGGACTATCACTTCGATCCGCAGACCAATGTGATCGATGTGCACGTGTCGCGTCTGCGGGCCAAGATTGATCGCGACTTCGATGCGCCGTTGCTCAACACGGTTCGCGGCGCTGGTTATATGATTCGTGACGGCGCTCGGTAAGCTTTTTCGCACCACCGCTTTTCGTCTAGCGCTGGCGATTCTTCTCCTCAGCGCGGTCGGCGCCGGCATCGTCCTCACCGTCATCGCCTGGCAGGTCGTCTCGGTTGTGGACAGTGAGATCGCGCGGACCATCGACGCGGAATCCAAGGGCCTCATCGACGCCTTCGACAATGAAGGGATAAGACGGCTCGAGTCCGTCATCGAGGCGCGCAAGCGCGAACCTGGCGCCTCCCTCTACCTGCTCACCAACCCGATCGGCGAACCGCTGGCCGGCAATGTCGAGCAGATCCCCGCCGAGGTGCTGTTGCACCGCGGCTTTCTGCCCATCATCTACCGGGGCAGCGGCAGTAGCGATCGCGGGCGCCAGGCGCTGGTGGGGGTCTATATTCTGCCGGGCGGCTTCCGGCTCTTGATCGGTCATGACCTTGGTGATCGGGCTCGAATCGGCAAGGTGATGGTGCGCGCGCTGGCGATTTCGCTGGTGTTCTTCGCGGCGCTCGGGGCGATCGGCGCGCTCTTCGTGGCCCGGCGTGTGCTGCAACGCATCGATGACATGAACACCTCCGCGCAAGGGATCATGGCTGGCGACCTCTCCCGTCGCCTGCCGGTGTCCGGCTCGGGCGACGAATTGGACCGGCTGGCGGAAGGCCTCAACGAGATGCTGGGACGAATCGCCGAACTGATGCAAGGCCTCCAGGAGGTTTCCGATAATATCGCGCATGAATTGCGC
>DATCEJ010000448.1:0-3244 GCA_036510135.1 Roseiarcus sp.
GAGGAACGAGCCCAGCGCCCGCCGTCTCGTCGACGCGCTCCTGTCGCCGAAGGATTATTTGCGCCTCAAGCTCAGCGGCGAACGCGCGTCGGACATGAGCGACGCGGCTGGGACCTGGCTCCTCGATGAGGCCCGGCGAGACTGGTCGCCCGAGGCATTCGAAGCGTGCGACGCGGATCCCGCATGGGCGCCAACTTTGTTCGAAGGATCGGCCCCCGTCGGGCAAATCCGCCCTGAGGCGGCGGATGCCCTTGGCCTGCCGCGCGGCGTGCTGCTCGCGGCCGGCGGAGGCGACGCGGCCGTGGGCGCGTTGGGCTTGGGCGCCATCGCGCCCGGCGAAGCTTTCATTTCGCTCGGAACCGCGACGCAGCTCATCGTCGCGACCGACCGGTACATGAGCGCGCCGGAGAAGCTCGTGCATTCTTTCGCCCACGCGCTGCCAAACCGCTGGTACGCGATGGCGGCGATGCTGAACGGCGCCGGCGCGCTTGCTTTCGCCGGGCGGCTTCTGGGCGCGTCCCCGGATGCGCTCGAGCGCGAGGCGGCGGCGGACTATCCCGGTCCCGGCGCGCTTCTCTTTCTGCCGTATCTCAGCGGCGAGCGCACGCCGCTCGACGATCCTTATGCGCGTGGCGTTCTGTTCGGCATGAGCGAGGCGACATCGCGCGCCGACGTCGCCCGCGCGGTCATGGAGGGGGTTGCGCTCACACTCGCGGACGCGCGCGATTGTCTGGCCGCCGCCGGCGTCGAAATTGAGCGCGTCGGCGTCATCGGCGGCGGCGCCAAGAGCGCCTTGTGGACGCGCATGATCGCCGCCGCGACCGGCTTTACAATCGTGCGCATGAAGGGCGGCGAAACCGGTCCCGCTTACGGCGCTGCGCGTCTCGCGCGGATGGCCGCGACCGGCGAGTCGCCGGAGACCGTCTGCGTAAAGCCGGAGATCGCCGACGTCACCGAGCCGGAGCCGAAGCTCACCGACCTCTTCGCGCGGCAGCGCGAGCGCTTCACGGCGCTCTATGGCGCTGTAAAGCCGGAGTTCCGGAAGTAGCGCTGCAAGGCCTCAGGCGGCACGAGGCGCTCTCCTACGCTCTCGACGCCTCGATCATCAGAACGTCGAGGACAAACGAGCCGTCGGGCTCAATGGCGAAATGCGCCTTGGTCTCCGTCGAGGCGGCGATCTGCAGCGCGCGGATCGCCCTCATATTTTCGTCGGGCGTTTGCATGCGCGCAATCCAGACAGGGAAATCCATCCGAAGCCGCCACGTCCGGCAAGCCTCGACGGTAAAGCCAGCGCGACCGAGCGTGTCCAGCCATTGGGCGCTCGTGTAATCGCGAACATGGGAGTGGTCGCGCAGCAATTCGACCGCCTGCAGATGCGTGTCGAAGAGCGCCTGGCCTGGAGCATAGACGTCGACGAACGCCGCTCGCTCGCCGTGTTTCAATGTACGGCGCGCCTCCCGAATCCCGGCGTCGAAGTCGCGCCAGTGGTGCGCGGAGAACCGGCTGGCGACAAAGTCGAACGTCTCGTCCTCGAAGGGGAGCCGCTCGGCTGGAGCTTCGGCGGTCTCGATGTTGTTCAATCCTTTCTCGAGCGCCGTCCGCGTCACCGCCGCCAACATCTCGGAAGACAGATCCGTCGCGATCACCCGTCGCGCGTGGCGCGCGAGAACATAGGAGACATGGCCGCCGCCGGCGCCGAGATCGAGCGCCAGTTCCGGACGCGCCTTTTGCGCGAGCGCTCCGATCGCCTCGAGGTCGGCCCCCTGACTGTGAACCGCGCTTTCGACATAGGCCTTCGCTCGAGGGCCGAACTGCGCCTCGACGACTCGCTCATGGGCCTTGCTCATCACTCGCTCCTCTCCGTTCAGGGGCTTTTGCATTTCGACTTACACTGTTACAATATTGAATCTTATCCTATTACAATGGCTGCCATGCTTGAAGCGGATCAGAGGCGTCTCCTGGGCGAGTTCGTTCGCGCGCATCGCGAGCGCGCGCGGCCAAGGGCGGCGACCGGCCGGCGGCGAACTTCCGGTCTCCGGCGCGAGGAACTCGCCGCGCTGGCCGGGATCAGCGTGACCTGGTGCACGTGGATCGAGCAAGGGCGCGCGGTGCAGGCTTCCCCCGAGGCGCTCGGCCGCATCTCGCAAGCCCTGTCTTTGTCGCGCGCCGAACACGACTATCTGTTCAAGCTTGCGGGGCGGCTCGATCCGGAAGGCTCGCGCGGGCCTTCCGCGGACGCGCCCCCCTCCCTGATCGCCGCCGTCAAAGCGATCGAAGTCCCGGCCTATTGTCTCGACCGCCTCTGGAACGCATGCTGCTGGAACGAGGCGGCGGCGCGGCTTTTTCGCGGTTGGCTGGACGGGAACTGTCAACGCAACCTCCTGCGCTATGCTTTCCTCGAGCCATCCGCTCGGGAACTCATTCCCAACTGGAAGGACAGGGCGCGGCGCCTGCTCGCTGAATTTCGCGCGGACTTTGCTCGCACCTTTCGCGACGCTCAGGTCAAGATATTCGTCGAGACGCTCCGCGGCGAGAGCGCCTTCTTCGCGGAAGCGTGGGATGAGCAGGCGGTTCAGATCCGCGAAGGCGGTCTTCGCGTGTTCAATCACCCTCACGACGGTCCCGTGAGTTTCATCCAACACACATTCGCCCCGGCGGAGCGGCCTGACTACAAGCTTGTCATCAACACGCCGGTGTAACGCTAGAAACTGCGGGTGGGGCTCACGACTGTTGACGCCGACTGCTGCGAAATTCAGGAGCGCGAGCGATTTTAACAGGCTCTCAATTGCATTGAGGACGAGATTCTACAGAAGAAGTTGCTGCTGAGAAATGAGGGCCGTCCGAACGCAAAAAAAACCATTTTTGTTCCGGTTGACGCTAACAGTTTAATTTGGTCTATTCACATTTGCGTGAGGACTCCGCCATTTTTTGTTTTGTGGATTTCAGGCGGAGCCCTCGTCGATTTTTGAAAGGGGACACTCTAATGAAACGGGGAATTCTTCTAGCATCTTTGATGTTTGCCGCCGCTTCGGCGCCTGCAGCTAACGCGAGCATCGCTCTCAACTTCGTCGGCCTGAATGGCGCGGCTGAAGAGCAACCTCTGAACTACTATAACGGCGGCTTGGGGGGTCTTGGGTCGGGTCCAGGTCCGAATTTCGGCATCACGTTTGGTTCGGATGCGATCTCCTGCAACGGCGGCGCCACCGGAACATGTAACGTAGATCAGATTCCAGGCGGCGCCGGC
>DATCEJ010000449.1:0-4306 GCA_036510135.1 Roseiarcus sp.
AAGCGAATGTCCCTGAGATTGCCAGCGACGAATTCGGCGCTGAGGGCGCCGGCCGTCAATACGAGCGGCTCGGGCTCCTGCTCGGCGGACCCGTAGAGGGCGATGCTCTCCCAGGCGCCGGCCCCGGTCATTGCCAGCCTACCTCAACCGACTCGCGGGCCATCGCGGATTGGTACGCGGCCTCGACGAGCGCCAGCGTTTTCAGATTGTCGCGCCCGGAAGTTGCGGGTTCGCGGCCCGCGCGCAGGCAGTCGACCCAATGTTGCTGAATCGCCTGAACGCTCTCCTGAATATTGTGCCAGGGGCGGCTCGCCCAGGGTAGTATCGGGGGAGAGAGGTCCTCGCGGCGCGCACCATTGACGTTCGTCACCACGAGCCGATAGTTTTGGCTGAGCCTGAGGCTGCCCGCCGATCCGTCGATCTCGACAAGCGTCTCAGGAAACGGCTCGACTGCCAGACGTGTCGCATAGCTGCAATCGACGACCGAAGTGACGCCGCTCTGATGATCGAGCAGGATGGTGGCGACGTCCTCGCCGCGGATGGCCGGGTTCACGCGGCGCGTGCGCGCGGTCGCACTGGCGACGTCGCCAAACAGAAACCGTGCGATATCGAGAATATGGATGCCCAGATCCTCGATGATGAAGCGCTCGCCCGTCGCAAGATAGGGTTGCCTGCTGAAGACGTCGAAGGCCGACCGAAAGGATACGCGGCCCCAGAAGGGTTCGCCGATCTCGCCGTCTCCGACGATGGCGCCCAAGGTCTGAATCGCGCTTTGCCAGCGAAAATTTTCATGCACCATGAGCGGCACGCCGGCGGTTTCGCAGGCCGTCACCATGGCTTTGGCGTCATGCATCGACCGCGCGAATGGCTTCTGGCAGATGACGCCGACGCCGCGCCGCGCGGCCGCTTCCACCAGCGGTCGATGCGAGGGGACGGTGGTGGCGATATCGACGAAGTCGAGCTTTTCTTTGGCCAGCATCTCCTCGGCGTCGGCATAACGCCGCGCGATGCCGAATTGATCGCCGACGGTCGCCAAGCGGGTCGCGTCGCGATCGCACAGGGCAACGATGGACGTGCCTTCGATATCTCGCCACGCATGGAGATGATTGATCGAGAAAAAACCGCACCCGATTAGAGCGCCGCGAAGTTCTTTCATGATCAGCCCAGCCGCGCCGTTTGTCGCAGGGCGACACGTTGTTGCAATCGCCGCTGCGCCTGATCGACGACGACGGCGACGATGATGACGAGGCCCTTGATGACCATTTGCCAGAATGAGCTCACGCCCATCATGACTAGCCCGTCTGACAGGATGCCGATGACGAAGGCGCCGACGATGGTTCCGCCAATCGTGCCGCGGCCGCCCGACATCGAGGTTCCGCCGAGAACCGCCGCGGCGATCGCATTGAGTTCGAAGCTTTCTCCTGTCGCGGGATGGGACGCCATCAATTCGGACGAGACGACGAGGCCGACGATCGCCGCACAAAACCCCGAGAACATGTAGACGAACATCTTGACCCGCGTCACCCGGATCCCCGACAGAGCCGCCGCGCGCTCGTTGCCGCCCACCGCGAATATATGCCGCCCCAAGGGCGTGAAGCGAGCGAGATAGGCGGCGGCGAGCGCCACCGCGACCAAGATCCAGATCACCACGGGAAGACCGAGCAGCCTGCCGGCGCCCAATACGCCATAGCCCGTTGTCCCGAGTTCCTCCTTGCCGACGAGGTTTGGAAATGTCGCGCCGTCTGAGGACAGAAGCGCGAAGCCTCTGGCGACATAGAGCGTGCCGAGGGTCGCAATAAAGGGCGCTACATTGAGCCTGGTGATCAGCGCGCCGTTGACGGCGCCGATCGCCAATCCGACGCAGAGTGTTATGCCGATGACTTCGACGACGTTGAAATAGACGGTGTAGCCGATGTGGAGATCGAGCCCATTGAGGATCAATCCGCCGGCGACCATCGCGCATAAACCGACGATCGAACCGACCGAGAGGTCGATGCCGCCCGTCACGATCACGAAGGTCATGCCCATAGCGAGAAAGGCGTTGAGTGCGACATGTTTCGACATGAGAATGAGATTGGCCGCCGACAGGAAGTTCGGCGCGGCGAAAGAAAAGAATACGAGGACCGCAAAGAGCGCGATGAACGTCCGCAATTTCATGAGGTTGAGCGTGATCGACCCGGATCCTGCGCCGCGTTTTTCGAGCGCGTGGCCCGTAACAGTCATGCGCGTTTCTCCATCGCTGGGGTCTGCGGATGTCCGTGTCCGAGCGCGGAGGCCGCGACGAGCGAGGCCTCGGTCGCCTCGGTGCGGTCGACCAGCGCCGTCACGCGCCCGTTGCTCATCACGGCGATGCGGTCGCTGAGTGCGAGCACCTCGTCGAGGTCCGAAGTGACGAAGATGATGCCGAGCCCTTGCGCCGCCAGCTTCCTCATCGTGCGGAAAACTTCCGCTTTGGCGCCGACGTCGATCCCGCGGCTCGGTTCGTCCATTAGGAGCACCTTCGGATCGGTCATCAGCGCCTTGCCGATGACGACCTTCTGCTGGTTGCCGCCCGACAGTGAAGCGACTTCCTGCGCGGGATCAGCGACCTTGATCGAGAGGTCGCGAATGGCGCGCCCGATCGCGCTTCGCTCCCTGGAGCCTACAATATGAAACCCGGCGAGGAATTTGTGGAGGCTCGCCATGGTCAAATTCGCGCCGACGGAAAGGATCGCCACGAGGCCCTCGCGCTGGCGATCCTCTGGGATGAGCGCGAGGCCGCGCCGAATGCGGCCTGTCACGTCGCGCTCTTCGACGGGGCGTCCTTCGACGAAAATGCGCCCCGTCGCATGTGGGCGCCGCCCCATCACGCAGTCGAAGAATTCGCTTCGACCTGCGCCCATCAGGCCGTAAACGCCGAGGATCTCGCCTTTTCTAACGGATAGCGAGACGTGATCGACCTCGTAGCCACCGGTCACTCGCGGCAGGCATATGTCCTCGGCGCGGAACGCTTCACCACCGATCTCATGCTGCTCTGACTTGGCGAAATCCTTGGACGCCGATCCGATCATCTGCCGGACGACCCAGCCGACATCCACATTGGCCATGCGTTCGCGGCCGGTAACGCGCCCATCGCGCAGGACGGTGATGAAGTCGCCTATGCGGATGAGCTCTTCGAGGCGATGCGAGATGTAGACGATGGCGACACCGCGCGCCTTCAGATCGCCGATGATGCGAAACAGCACTTCGACTTCAGGCGCGCTCAAGGCGGACGTCGGCTCGTCGAGGATCAAGATGCGGGCGTCCTGGGCCACCGCCTTGGCGATTTCGACGAGTTGCTGCTGCCCGATGCGCAGATCTTCGACAAGCGTGCGCGGGTCGATTCCAGCCTCCAGCCGGTCCAGCAGTTCGCCCGCGCGCCGCTCCTGCAGCCGATGGTCGATGCGCACGCCTGCGCGCGTCAGCTCGCGCGCCGCGAAGATGTTTTCGGCGACCGAAAGATTGCCGAAAAGGTTCAGTTCCTGAAATACGATGCCGACGCCACGCGCCGCGGCGTCGGCGGCATCGGCGAATGCGACTGGCTTGCCGTCAAGCAGGATCCGCCCCAGCGTCGGGCTTTCGACGCCGGCGATGATTTTCATCAAGGTGGACTTGCCCGCGCCGTTCTCGCCGACGAGCACATTGACCGCGCCGCGCCGGATTTCAAAATCGGCTTGTTTGACCGCGACCGTGCCGGAATAGACCTTAGTCACGCCTTCGAGTCGCAGCACCACGTCGTCGTCGCCGATCTCCATCATGGCGGCGGTCCGAGTGTCAGTTGCGCTGGGGCGACCAGCGGCGGCCGGTCGACGGATTCAAGGGTGAAGGCGCCGAGAATTTTCACGCTGTGTCCGACGAGTGAATCTCTAGGCAGTTGCGCGAGGATCGTCTTCACGACGTGCTGATTGAACGCCTTGCCGAATTGCGCGTAGTCGATCTGGTTCTTGAAGTCGTTGAAGGAAACGAAATCAAGGGAATCACGCAACGCCGTGCCGCGCATCGCGGGCCCGATCTGGACGACGGCGGCGATCTTGCCGTCTCCTTTCGTGTCCACGCTGATCGTCGCGGCGCGGGACGCCGTCTCCGCCGAAACAACCCGCCCTTAGACGCTCACGACGAACGTCCAGGGCTCGCTGCCTTCTTTCGCGCGGTAGCCATATTTGCGGCCGGCTTCGTCAGGGTTTGAACGCGCGAGCGCCATTACGTCCGGCAGCGGTCCCGCCTTGGCGGAGAGGTAGGGAACGACCTTGGCGTCCCATATCGCGTTCACCATTGCGTCTGGGTCGAA
>DATCEJ010000450.1:0-3468 GCA_036510135.1 Roseiarcus sp.
CCGCAAGCTTGGCTCGCCGACGTCCTCGCCCGCATCGCCGACACGCCACAGACGAAACTCGCCGAGCTCCTCCCGTGGAAGTGGCGTCCCGAACTCTCGAGGCAGAAGGCCGCATAACCGCGGCCTACACCGGAGGGTTACGATATATGTGGGGTAGGCCGAGGTTCAGCGGCCCGCAATCCGACAAAAGGCCGATGGCGCGATCGATCGGGGGGGCTTACGCGCCCTTTCCCCGCGCTTCCCCCGCCGCCCGCCAGTGAGCGTCGAAAAGGGCGGCGCCAAAGTCGAGCGCATCGCTGGAGGCTTCCCGGAATAGCGAGAGCGCGGTCGGACGGCGCGCCGTCAGGCGGCCTGTCAGCCAATTCTCCTCGAAAGCGAAATGCGCCTCGAATTTCTTCGCCAGATTCTGCATGCCGACGTTTTCGGGCAGGCAGACGATCTCGATCGTCTCGACGCCGTGGTTGGTGGCGGCGCGCAGGATGCGCTTGAACAGCTTTTCGCCGATTCCGCGGCGGCGATAGCCATCGTCGACGGAAAACGCCGCCTCGGCATGGATGTGGCGCCCGAATGGCGCCTGCTCGCTCCAGATCGCCCGATTGGAGCGCAGTTCGGCAGCGCCGACCAGCTTACCGTCGATAAACGCCCCGTAGACGAGGTCGCCCTTGCCAAAGCAATTTTCGGCGTAACGGACAAGGAAGTCGTCCGACATGCCGCCGCCAAAGCGCAAATGCCGGCTGCGCGGATCAAGGCTCAGCAGGTGATGGCGAAACGCTTCCTTGTCGGACGGCCACAGCCGCCGGACCTCTAGGGGGGATGATTTTGCTTCGTCCATAGCCGACCTCGCCGATTTGTCCTCGGCGCTTCATCCCCGGGATTATGTTGTGCGTCGCAACACGCATTTCAACCGGACTTCAATCCGTAGCCGCGGCAAGCTGGAGCAACGTTTTGCCAAGCACCTGGCGCTTGGCGATCGCCTCGAACGCCTTCCGGTAATCTTCCAGCAGATATGTGGCGTGGACATGAACGCTCAAGGTCCCGGACCTCGCCCAATCCATGAGTTGCGCCATGTTTTGCCGGTGCGCGTCGGGCTCGCGGACAGTGAACTCGCCCCAATAGACACCGCGAATGTCGCAGCCTTTTAACAGCGGAATATTGAGGGGCGGGCGGGGGATCTCGCCCGAGGCGAAGCCAATCACCAGAAGCCGCCCCTTCCAGGCGAGCGAACGCAGGGCCGCTTCGGTCAAAGCGCCGCCGACCGGATCGTAGACGACGTCGACCCCCTTGGGCGCGAGCGCCTTCAGGCGCGCGCGCATGTCATCGCTTGCGGTGTTGATCGTCTCAGCCGCGCCATAGCGGCGGGTGAAGGCGAGCTTTTCCTCTGACGACGCGCCCGCGATGACGCGCGCGCCCATCGCCTTGCCGATTTCCACCGCCGCGAGGCCGACGCCGCCCGAAGCGCCGAGCACGAAAAGGGTCTCGCCGGCCTTCATCTCAGCGCGCTGTTTGAGCGCGTGCAGGGACGTGCCGTAAGCGACCGAAAGGCCAGCAGCCTTGTCGAGGGCGAGACCATCGGGGATCTTCACCAGCCGCGTCGTGGGGAGTGCGATCTGCTCCGCGGCGGCCCCATACGAGCACACGCCCATGACCCGGTCGCCGGCCTCAAATCCTTGCGCCCCGGGTCCGAGCGCGACCACGCGGCCGGAGAACTCGCCCGCCGGTGAGAATGGCGGCTTGGGCTTCACCTGGTATTTGCCCTCGATGATCAGCGTGTCGAAGAAATTCAGCCCCGCATAGGCGATCTCGACCAGCGCTTCGCCGTCGCCGGGCCTCGGCGCCTCGACCTCCGTCACCACCAGGTTTCCGGCGGGGCCAAGCGACGGGCAGATCAAGGCTTTCATCACGGGGATCCTAATTTACTCATTTTTCAGTAACCAAATGCAGGATTGCAGCCCTGGCGCCGGCCGGCAAGGCGGAAGGCCGGAATTTTGCCCGGATCGGACGGCAGGGAAGCCTACGCCTGGGTCTGGCCATGAGGCCCAAGCCCGGTTCAAAGGATTGTTTGTGATGACGCGTCATGTCCTCTCGTCCCTTCGCGCCATTGGGCTTGCCGCCGCGGCGGTTTGCGCCGCGAGCGCCCTCCTTCCGCCCGCTGTCGCCGCCACCAAGGCCGCCAAGCCCGCGCCCAAAGGGGCTGCGAAGGCGGAGGCGTCAAAGCCATCGCTGGTCGCGACCTTCGGCGATTGGAACGTCTTCGTCGGCGAAGTCGGCAAGGGGCGCATCTGCTACACCCTCGCCCAGCCCAAGTCGCGCGAACCCTCGAGCCTGACGCGCGATCCCGGCTATGCGTTCATTTCCGACCGTCCCTCGGAAGGGGTGCGCAACGAAGTGTCCTTCATCATGGGCTTCGACGTCTCGGGCGGAGACACGGCCGAATCAAAGACCGACGCCAAGCCTGAGAAAGCGTCGTCGAAGTCGAGCGCCAAATCGAAGGCGTCCGCCGCCTCGGCCCCGATCGCCCTGGTCGACCAGGCGTCGTTCGAGATGCTCCCCAAGGGGGGAAACCTCTGGGTCAAGAACGCGGCCAAAGAGAGCGCGCTGATCACTGAGATGCGCAAGGGCGCGAAGCTGGTGATCAAGGCCGCCTCGCTCAGGGGCCACCAGTCGATCGACACCTATTCGCTCGGCGGCTTCGCCCAGGCGATGGACCGGCTGCAGAAGGAATGCCCGGGGAAGTGACGCGAGGTTTGTGAGGCCTAGCCTAGGGATCGAGTCGGTTTAGCGGCCCACTCGGCGGCGGGCGGGTCCGTTGGAATGTCTTGGCCGTGCCTGTTTCGCTGCGAAAACCCCCGAAAAAGGGGGTTGGAAAAGCTTGGATTTCCTTGGATTCTCTCGACCGAATCGAGACTTATCAATGGGTTACGCGGGATTTTCGTTGAAAAATTTTTCGTGGGCCCTTTTACCCCTGGGGGAGTTCGAAGCGGCGGAACGGAAGGCCGCCAGCGAGGCTATGCGGAAGCGCAGAAGGGTTCATAGAGCAAAGCTTACCTTAGGTTCTGATTTTCTGCAATCGATTGTCGCTCCGTCCGTTTGCGATGCAGATTCATAGCATTTCTACCAGCAGGCCCGTGGCATGCTTCTGCGGCTGGCGCGGTGCACTGGCCGACAATTGCTCCAGCGTAGCTATTAACGGATTTCCGATTGTGCGCCGCAATCGAGAGGGCCCGCTGAGTTCGCCCTGGCATTTCGAGCAGATGCGACCGACGACCGGAGTAAAGGCTTGCTCGCCACAGCTGAATTCCATTTCGTCACAACGGCTGCATTTCAGGGGAACGACACGCGCTTCGAGGTGCGGCAAAGAGTTTTGCGCCATCAGTGTGCGGACCATGATGGGGTCCAATCTAACACCGTCGA
This sequence comes from Roseiarcus sp., assembly GCA_036510135.1. Classification (GTDB taxonomy): domain Bacteria; phylum Pseudomonadota; class Alphaproteobacteria; order Rhizobiales; family Beijerinckiaceae; genus Roseiarcus. The sequence continues at coordinate 3,412 of DATCEJ010000450.1, forward strand.
TCTCCACGGCCGAGAAAGTGTCATCAGGATTCGGTACTTCACCATCTGCCGCGTATG
>DATCEJ010000451.1:0-10446 GCA_036510135.1 Roseiarcus sp.
AATGATCCTGCGGCAATGGCGATCGCCGACGGCGAGCGGCGCCGGATTGAAGGGCGCCGATCCGTTCATCGCGGCAAAGGCGGACGGGACGTCGCCGGCTGACTTGTAGGGCAGGCCGGAATGGATGCCGACCGCGTCGAACACGTCCGGATAGGTTATTGCGAGAATTTCCGCCATCGCGCCGCCCGCCGACAGGCCGGCCGCGAAAACGCGCTCGCGTCGGACGTTGAATTCCTTCGCCAGCGCCTGCGCCAGGCCCGCCAGTTTGGCCGGCTCGCCGGAGCCGCGATTCTGATGGCGCCGGTCGAACCAGTTCCAGCAGCCGTTGGCGTTGGCAAGGCGAGGCTGGTGCGGATAGGCGACGATCAGGCCGAACTCCTCCGCAAGGGCGTTCATCCTCGTGCCAAGGGCGAAATCTTCCGGATTCTGCGTGCAACCGTGCAGCATGATCACCAGCGCGAGCTCCCGCTGCTCGTGATCGGCCGGAAGATAGAGCCGGTAGTCGAGCGAACCCGCAGGCCCGCTATAGCTGCGCTTCAAGAACCGTTCGCCGAGATCCGGCGCGGGCGCCGGTTCGGGCGCTTCGGGCGAGATGATCGGCCGCACCCGCAGGGCGCGCAAGGTCTCCCCCAGCGGGCGGCGCGGGGCTAACGGAATGACCTTCGCCGACGGATGGGAAGAGGACGCTTTCGAATCGCCGTTCTCGTTTTCCGGCGCAGTCCCGCCGGACAAAGCCCTTCGGATAAGCGCGGTCGCCCCGCCAAGATCGGATTTTTTCACCAGCCCCAAAGCTTCGTTCATTACGTCGAGAACGCGGTATTTCATCTCTTGTTCCTTTTCGGAAGGCTCAGCGCAGGCGATCGGCGAGCGCGGCTTTGACCGCAGCCGGCGCATGCAGCGCGCCGAGGACGGTGAGCGATTCGATGGTCGCCCGGGCGAGGTCGGGCGTGACGTCGTCGGCGATGACCGCAAGGCCAAGCACGCGGATTCTGAGCCTTTCGCCCGCCGCCTGAACGGCTTCGAGGTCTTGGCGGGCAAAGGTCCGCAAGCCCATTTCGAGGGTCAGGCGCGAAGCCGCCAGCTTCGCCGCCTCCGCATGGGTCGCGAGCTGGTTGCGGATCCCGGTGCGGATAAAATCCGAGCGATTGGAATAGAAGCCGTCGCGCACCAGAAGATCGATCGATCCGAGGTCGACGAAACCTAAGTTGATGGTTAGCTTCTCACTGTCGGGTGTCTTAGCGTATTGCGAGTGACCGGGCATATTGCCATCCATTTGGATGTTGGATGGATGGTATATGGATGGGAACTTGGCGTCCGTCAAGGTCGGGGACGGAAAAGCTCAGCCATAGGCGACTGCCGGCAGCCTTCGGGTTCCGCCCGACCGCTTCGACGAGGCGTGGCCGGCGCCTCGCCGAGGGACAGAAAAATGCACTTATGCTATTGAAAGGTTTGAGTTGCGGACAAGTCCGGGCGCCGCCGGCGCCTCGGCTTTTGGGGCGCGGCTTAGCGCTCGGCGGCTCGGACGCCGCCCGTGGCCGTCAGTAGAGCGGCGGCCTTACGGCTTCACCCACTTGCCATTGGCCTTCGACGACCTGACCGCGGCCTCGACAAATTCGAGGCCCTTGACGCCGTCGTCGATGGTCGGGAAATGGGCGGACTTGAGCGGTTTCTTGCCCACTCGCGCCGCTTTGATGGCCAGCGCAACCTCCGAATAGATGTTGGCGAAGCCTTCGAGATAGCCTTCCGGGTGACCGGCCGGGATGCGCGTCACCCGCGCTGCCGCCTCGCCCGAATCCGGCCCGCCGCGGGTGACGATGCGGGTCGATTGTCCAAACGGCGTCCAGAAGAGATAGTTCGGGTTGTCCTGTCGCCAGTGGAAGCCGCCCTTTGTGCCATAGACGCGCAGCATGAGGCCGTTCTCGTTGCCCGGCGCCACCTGGCTCGCCCAGATCGCGCCGCGCGCGCCATTGGAATAGCGCAGCAGGATCTGCGCGTTGTCGTCGAGCTTGCGGCCGGCGCCGAATGAGGTGAGTTCGGCGGCGAGTTCGGTAAGCTCGAGCCCGGTCACGTAGTCGGCCAGGTTATAGGCGTGCGTGCCGATGTCGCCGAGCGATCCGCCTGCGCCGGAGCGTTTCGGATCGACGCGCCACTCGGCCTGCTTGTTGCCGGTGGTCTCACTCGCGGCAGTCAGCCATTCCTGCGGATACTCGGACTGGACGAGGCGGATCTCGCCAAGATCGCCGGCACGGACCATCTCGCGCATCCGGCGCACGAGCGGATAGCCGGTGTAATTGTGGGTCAGCGCGAACACGAGGCCCGACTTTTCCACCGCGTCGCGCATCTTTTTGGCTTCCGCGAGACTGACCGTCAGCGGCTTGTCGCAGATGACATGGATTCCAGCCTTGAGGAATGCATAGGTCGGCCCGGCATGGACATTGTTCGGGGTGACGATGGCGACCGCCTCGATCCCGTCGGCGCGCTTGGCTTCGGCTTTCGCCATGCTCGCGTAATCGTCGTAGATGCGGTCGGCGGCGAGGCCGAGCGCCTGGCCCGAGCGCCGCGCCTTGTCCGGCGTTGCCGACAGGGCGCCGGCGACAAGCTCGTAATGATCATCCATGCGCGACGCGATGCGGTGCACCGCGCCGATAAAAGCGCCCTCGCCTCCGCCGACCATCCCGAGTCTGATTCTGCCGCCCTTGTTGGCGTCGCTGCGTTTCTCGATGGCCATGCTGTCCTCCCTGGCGCGGCGTTGCGTCGCGCGTCACATCGCTCGGATGCCGGTGGAGCGCCGCCGAGACGCGCCATCAGTCGAAAACGGCGGCCGCCACGGCGCCGTCGAGCGTCGCACAGTCCTGACGAACCCGGCAAGCGCCTTCGCCGCGCTTACAGAACAGTAACCTGCAAGCGTTAAAACAGGTCTGGTCCGAATGATTTGGACCTTTCCGTCGCGTCGCCGCCGCACCTAAGCAGCGCCCGCGCCCGCCATGATGGCCGCCCGAAGCGCATTGATCATAGGTCGGCTGGGATGCGTCACAAAGAATACGAATCTGTCCTTCGAGTTTGCTCCGGCGCGCTCTTGAGGCTCGCCATGCGCTTTTCCCGCGCGGTCTCCTCAACGAGATCGGCGCGATCATGAAAATCGTTCGCTTCGTCCGATCGCAAGCCCGCGCGGCCTACGCTCTCGTCGCTGTCTCCCTTGGCGCCGTCGCGCTAGCCGCGCTGGAATCCTTTGTTCCGGACCAGGCGCCCGGCGCGTTCCGATCCCTGATTCCGGGCGTGACTCCGTTCTTGCAGCTGCTCTTGCTCGGCTGGATGGGCGTCGCGCTCGGGCGCCTGACGATCAAGCCCGCGCCAAGTCCAGCCGAGAGCGGCAAGCCGGCCGCGACGGCGCGGCGAGACACGGCCGCCAAGGACGACAAGAGCGACAAGAGCGACAAGGACGAAAAGGTCGACCTGGTTCTGCGCCAGGTGGCGAAGGTGCTGCAGGCGCATGTGACCGAAAGCGATGGCTTTTCCCAGCGGCTCGATGGTCACAACCAGCGCCTGTCGCGGCACGAATCGGTGGGCCCGATCAAGGAGATCGTCTTGGCCCTCATCGAGGACAATCGCGACATGCGCGATCGGCTCGACAATGTCAGGAATCAGCTTGAAGAATCGCGCCTGCAGGTCGTGCAGTTGCAAACAAATCTCGAACGCGCGGAAGAGGTTGGCCTGCGCGACGTCGTGACCGCGATCGGCAATCGCCGCTTCTTCGACGCCAGCTTCATGGAGGAGGTGGAGAAGGCGAGAAGGTTGGGCGACCCCATGTGCCTCGCACTCGCCGACATCGACAAGTTCAAGCTTGTCAACGACCGTTTCGGCCATCTGGTCGGCGACCGGCTGTTGCGGCTGTTCGCCAACATCCTCGTGCAAAATGTGCGCGGACAAGACAAGGTCGCGCGCTTCGGCGGCGAGGAGTTCGCGCTGATCTTTCCAGGCGCGCGTCTCGGCGAGGCGGTGACCGCGGTCGAACGGATCCGGGTTGTTCTCGAGTCCAAGCAATGGACCATCGAGCCGAGCGGCGAACGCGTGGGCAAGGTGACCGCGTCGTTTGGGGTGGTCAAGCTAAGGGCTGACGAGTCGCCCAATGACCTGCTGCGCCGCGTCGATGAACGCCTTTACGAGGCCAAGGTCCAGGGAAGGAACCGCGTCGTGGCGGATGATCCAAACGATGAAACCTCCCAATCGTCGCCTCGCGACAGACGCGCGGCGGCGGGCTGATCCGCTCGCGAGATCGCGCGACAATGTCCGACCGCCGCACCGCCGCGTTTCAGCGGGCCCTCGACGAGGCGGGCTGGAAAGATCGCGCACCGGACGACAACGGCGCGGGCCCGACGGGAGGAGCCCGCGTGCGTGGCGTCGCATTCGGCGCGGCGGCTGGTTCGGGCGGCAAGGCGCGGTTTGGCCTCGCTTTGGACTGGACAGACGAACTCACGGATCGGCCCACACCGCCGCCGCAACCTCCGCCGCGCGAACCGGCCCGGCGTTCCGGCGATACGTCGATCGAGATCGCGGCGGAGCTCGGCGTTGGCGCGGCGCTGACGCTCAATCAGCTCACGTCTCGCTGGCGCGACTTCGTCTGGCGCAATCATCCCGATCGTCAGCCCGAGGCCGCGCGCGAGCGCGCCAACGCTCGAGTGGCGATCGCGAACACGCTCTACGAGCGGGCGCGGCGGGAGCTCGCCAAGGCGCGATAGCGGTCCTCCCGCAGTCAAGATGAGGAAGACGGCGGGACCGCATGGATCGCTTCGTCAATCGAGGCGCCCGTCACGAACACCGTCGCTCCCCGAGCTCAAACCGTGCGATCGCAACCACGCGTGACGCTGCAGGTGAGACAAGAACCTGAACGGCTCCGCCGGGACGGATTTGTCGGAAACTTCGCCCGAGAGAATTGGGTGACCACTTAGCTCAAGCCCGGCAGGCGTGGGCCCCTCCGCGAGCTTCAGCTTCGCCACGTCGACCCAGAAGATCGACGGACCGTACGAGGACTCGAAAAAGGAGCGTTTGGCGCCGGTGTCGGACACCGTCCGCCAGATTGTCGCGGCGATGTCTGGCTTCTCCTGTCGGCGAGGCCGAGCGGAACCGAGATCGAGCGGATAGCGAAAGCGCGGTCGCGACCGCGAGCCTCGGGTCCTTCTCCTTCGGCGCCGCGTTAGGGCTCCAGCTCATGCGCACGAAGCGATCGGCGGAGCCGATCGTTCCCGGCTGGAAATTGAAGCCGTTGACGCCCTTCCAGTAGGTGTTGATCGCGAGTTAGGTCGGCGAGTTGGTCATCACCGTATATTTGCGGTCGTGATGAATGACGAGCTTGCCACTGATATATTCGAAAATGGCGCTGTCGCCCGAAGCGTCAGCGAGCGCAAGATGGCCGCCCCCCTTTCCATCACGCTCATCGCGAGGTTGAACCTCAAGGGCCAAGGGCATTCCTGGCGGCCGGCGTGTCGCAATGGGCCGAATCGGAGGCGGACGTAGGCCCGATCTTGACATGACCGAACGCGAGATGTGCAGCGTGAACCTCGACTCTCCATCCGAAGAGAGCACGCCGTCCATCACCTCGGCGTCGCCAAGTTATTCAACGAAAAACTTTGTTAGCGACCTCGCGTCCTGCGATCCAGGTCTCAAGGCATCGAATCGCGCTCATCGCGTCAGCGCCTACTTCGCGCGGGTCGGAATCGAGGAAGACGAAATCCGCGTATTTTCCGGTTTCGATTGAGCCCAGAATGCCGCCAACACCGCAACGCTGTGCTGGGCCTATCGTGACGCCGTGAAGCGCCGTTCCCCACGCGTACGCACCGCTTCCTCCACGGATTGCCGCCGCCGCAGCGTCAAGCGGCGAGATTGCCCCGGCCATCGCACGAAGGCCACAGGACACGGCGATTGATCTTGCTGGTTGGAGCCAACCCTCGTAGCGGGGTTCAGCGGTTTCTTCTTTCGGGGTGAGGCCAAGCGAGAGCCCGAGCACGGCAAGCCTATTGGCTGTCTCCGGAGTTGGCGGAATGTGGCAATCAAGTCCATCGCCTTCTGCGTAGGGAAATCGATCGCTGGACGCGGCCTCGAATATCCCAAGCGCGTCATCGACCCCCGACGCATCGTTAGCGTGCAGCGTGACGCGCCAGCCCCCGACGCGCGCTAAGCGAACATCCTGTGCGAGATTCTCACTGAATGAATCCACCCAGCCGCTGGCCGTGTCGATTCGGCACAAATCGTCCCCTAGTCCGGGCTCGAGATCAAAGTCCCGAGCCCGAAGGGCAAACGGCAGATCGACTGCTCCCCGCAATCGCAAACCCGGCTGTTCATCGGCAATATTGCGGATCGTAGCGAAGTCGCCAGCGCCGCCGATTGTACCAAGTCCACAGATTCGGAGTGTCGTCACACCATGCGCGGCGATCTCGCGCAGATGCGTTTTCATGCGGCGACGCAGAGGCTCGGAAGACGCGGCGACCCCTTTGAGGAGCGTGGGTAGGAGCATGGAGACGTGCATCGGGCTCGTGAGCCGGCTGTCCTTGGTCAGTGTCGGAGCCCCAGACGCGCCGAGCTTCCGAGCGGCGGGATTGGCGATGAGAATCCATCCGGTTCTATCGATGATGATCGTCGGGCTCGGGCAAGGAGGTAGATCTAAGTTGACCCAGTCGAGGAGCGCGTCCTGATCTGCGTCGAGGCGGAAAATAAGCCATTCCTCTCGACCGGCACGGATCGTCCTGGATAATGCCTCTGCAAGCATTGCCGCGGTCGGCGCCGCGGGAAGATCGCACCAGTCGCAGAGCACGCTGAGCGGCGGGTGCCAGTCGGCGATAACGAATCCTGGAGCGAGCGTACGGCCGTCGAGGTCGATGACGCGTGTCAGTCGACCACGCCGCTCCATCGCGTCCGCAACAGGGCCGACAAACTGGATCCGGCCGGCCTTCACCGCCACTGCCTCCGCTTCGGGAATCGCGCCGAACGTGAGGATGGGGCCACCGCGCAGGATGACGTCGGCGGAACCCGCAAGCTCTCCGATCTCGTTCGGGTCGAGCGGCGGCATTACCGGGGGAGGACACTCATCGGCGGAGAATCGCGAACGCGCAAGCGGAGCCGCCGCGTAGCGGTCCGCAATCGCGTGCAGAAAACGCGCTCCGTTTGGTCCGCAGACGATACACATGCGAGCCTCTCAACGGCCTCAGACGCTCAAAGCGGCGTTCAGGCATTCGACCCCGCGGCGGGCGAACACGGCGGAAAGCTCGCCGACCTCGGAGGCGTTGTCCGCCGCGGCGATGCCCGCGCGCGCGCGCGCCGCGATACCCTCGAAGATGATCGCCATGCGGAAGAAAGAAAAAGCCGTGTGAAAAGGCAGAAGAGGCTGGATCGCCGGCGTCTCGCGGCTTGCAAAATAGCGTTCGGCGTAAGTTTCACGGGCAGGGACGCCGAGCTTTACAAGGTCGAGCCCGCGCAGGCCCCCGTATTCTTCGGGATAATTGAGCCAGCCGAGCGCGCTGTATGCGACGTCGGCAAGCGGCTGGCCAAGCGTCGCCAGCTCCCAATCGAGAACCGCGATAATCCGTGGCTCCCGCGGATGAAACATCAGATTGCCAATTCGGAAGTCGCCGTGGGAAATGCGCGTTTCCTCGTCAGCGGGCAAATGTCGGGGGAGCCAGTCGGCCAACGTTTCAACGTCTTTCAGATCCCGCCAGCGCGCGAGTTCGTATTGTCGAGTCCAGCGACGGATCTGCCGCTCGAAATAGCCCTGGGGTCGGCCAAAGTCGGCCAGGCCGACCGCCGCCGGCGAGATGTCATGGAGCAGCGCCAACGTGTCGGCGGCCTCGAAATACATCGCGGTCCGCTCGGCGGCCCGTACGTCGGGCAAGGATGCGTCGTGGAAAACGCGGCCTTCTAGGCGTTCCATCAGATAGAAGGGGGTGCCGACGATGGTCGAATCATCGCAATAGAGCAGTGTTTGAGGAACGGGAAATCCGGTCGGTCCCAGAGCCGAGAGAACCCGGTGCTCGCGGTCGACGGCATGCGCGGACGGTAGAAGCTGCCCTGGCGGCTTCTTGCGCATGACCATACGGCGAGAGCCCAGCGTCACAAAAAAAGTGGGATTGGACTGGCCCCCCGCAACGCGTTCCAGGGTCAGGCGAGCGCTCTTCTCGCCAAGCTCGCGGCCGAGAAACGCTTCAAGCACGGCCGCGTTGAATTCGAGTCGCGGGCGTTCCACGCAATCCTCCCGCTTGGACATGGAAATAGTCGAAGCCGCCTCTTCTTGACTTACATCCGATTGTCCGACAGACCAATTATCGAATAGTCTGTTTGAGTCAATGGCCGGCGGAAGGCTAGGGCCACTCTCACCCCGGTGGGCATCTGTATGGCGGTTGGCCTCTCCCCGGCGGACATCGCGCGGAATATAGTGTTCCTTCGGGCCTTGTTTGACAGACCCTCCGGCAGAATTGCTCAGTTTCAGACAATCCAGCACATGGGCCGAGCACATCAGCATGAATCTGCAGTTTGAAAAACTGAACATCCTCTCCGCCTACCAGGTCGTTTCCCGCGAGTTGCGGCGGATGATATTTTCTGGAGAGCTAAAGGCGGGAGACCAGCTCCCTACGGAATCCGAACTGGCCGGGCAATTCGGAGTGAACCGGTCGACCGTGCGGGAAGGCATCCGCCAGCTCGAGAATGATGGGCTGGTCCGGAGGGAAGGGCGCAAGCGGCTTTGCGTCTCAGTGCCCGACAGTGGCGATCTCGCCCCGCGCACCAGCCGCGCGCTGGTCATGAACCAGGTGACGTTTCGGGAATTGTGGGAGACTGCGTTGGTTCTTGAGCCGGCGTGCGCTTCGCTCAGCGCGAAGAACCGCAGGGATGACCAATTGGCCGCGTTCGAGAGCAATCTGGAGCGCACCCGCTATGCTCTTGAAGATGTCCACCGCTGCACCGAGATCGATACGGAGTTTCATACCCTTATCGCCGAGTCGGCTCACAATACGGTGCTCTCGCTTTCGCGCGAGCCGGTTGGACTCCTGCTCTACCCCGCGTTCGAGATCTTGAGCCCGCTGCTGCCGCAGGCTGTCGGGCGCATGCTGGCGGCTCACGAGCGTATATTCGGCGCCATTTCCCTCCGAAACTCCGCGGAAGCGGAAATCTGGATGCGAAAGCACATCGTCGATTTCCGGCGAGGCTGGGAGATGGCGCGGCTGAGTCTGGAGCTCCGAGTCGACTTACCGCGCACCATTGCCGACACGTGAGGCTCGGCTCGGCTCCACGTTGAGGCAATGTTCAAATCGCCATCCTAGCGTTCGCGAAACGGCAACTTCACTCCTTCTTGGGCCAGTAATATATCCGCCGGGTTGACAAGGTTCCGATTGCCGCCCTAGGGTCCGTTTGTCCGACAATCGGAACTTGGACCAATAATGTCGATGCTGGTCTCCGGGTTAACCGAGGATCGCTTGTGGAGGAGGCGGTTGGGTGGAAAGCTGGTTCGATCGAAGCGTCGTACCGCCAACCCGTCATGAGCTGCATTACGGCGGCCGGATGATTCGCTGCTTCGCCAATCGGCCGAAAAGCGTGCATGAGTTGCTGGTCAACGCGGCCGCTCAGCGTCCCCAGGGGATCGCGCTCGTCTGCGGCGATGAGCAGATCACGTATCGGGAGCTCGATCGGCTCGTCGGCCGTGTGGCCGGAGGCCTTGCCGCGCGGGGTGTCGCCAAGGGCGATCGAGTCGCCATGGTGATCGGCAACAGTATCGAATTCGTTGTCGTCATGTTCGCAATTGCCCGGCTCGGCGCGATTTCGGTCCCGCTCAACATCCGTCATCAGTGCGCGGAAAACGAACAAATCATCCGCGACTGCAGCGCCAAGGCGGTGATCTACGACGCCGAACTCCTCGACCGTATTCCGACGAGCGAGAGCGCGCCGTCGCTGCTTCATTCGGCGCCCATTCATGTCGCTGGGCGTGAGCCGCTCCAAGACCTTCTGGCAAAGTCGCCCGTGACTACGGCGACGCCGGTCGAGGAAGAGGAAACGTGCACGATTCTCTACACCTCGGGCACGACCGGCCGTCCGAAGGGCGCGATGTTGACCCATCTCAGCACGCTTCATTCGGTGATCCATTACACGTGGGTGATGGAGCTTGGGGAGGATGATCGCTGCCTGATCGCCGTGCCAATGAGCCATGTCACCGGCGTCATTGCCTTGATCGACACCATGATCCATTGCGCGGGCACGCTCGTCATCATGCCGAGTTTCAAGGCGACCGAGTTCATTTCGCTCGCCGCCAAGCACCGCGTCACCTATTCCCTTATCGTTCCCGCGATGTTCAACCTCTGCCTGCTTGCGCCGAATTTTGAAACTGCGGACCTTTCGGCCTGGCGTGTTTCTGGTTACGGCGGCGCCATCATGCCCGAAGTCACGGTTGAGCGGCTCGCGCAGAAGCTTCCG
>DATCEJ010000452.1:0-6778 GCA_036510135.1 Roseiarcus sp.
TTGAGTTCCTGAAGGCAGACAACGTCGGGGGACGTCTCCTCGAGCCAGCGAAGAAGCACGGGAAGCCTGCCATTGACGCCGTTGACGTTGAAGGTCGCGATCTTCATCGCGGCGATTGTACCTCTCCTGCCGCCGGCCAGGGCAAGTGATGATAAGGGGCGAATCAAGTTTAACCGGCCAATGCAGGCGCTTTTGTTCCAATCGCGATAGAGGGTGTGATCCTGACCCGCAACGGCAATGGGGCAATGCCCGCCACCGCGAGCGGCCCTTGCCAGCCGTGTTTCCTATACCGTTGGCAATGGCGCGCTGATTAGCGTCTTGCGAGCCTTCAAAAAAGCCCCGCGTGCGGAGGGGTCGCCGACGCGGGGCAAGGCGCGCTCGTGTGTATACGTGTGGGGAAACGCGCCAATGACGCAGCTTTAAATTGCTACAACTAAATAGCAATTCGACATAAATGTCGAGGCATTTTAAGTCTCAATGACGGTCAGGCTCTTATGAAAATTCTACGATTGCATCAACATAAATGCGGGGATTTTCTTCGTAAACATTACAGTTAAATGCGTCTTCAACTCGGCAGATGCATCGAACGACAATGCGCACCACAACGAGAAAAATCGACTATGCGGTACAGCGCCAGAGCCCTAACTTTGACGACTGGGATACGATCAGGAGTTCGATTACCCCCCACGAAGCCCGCGCCCGTCGGCTCATGCGCTGGCAGCAAGGCCTGCGCACACGGTTTCAGTTTCGGGTCGTCAAACTGGAGACCCAGACGACGATCATACCGATCGAAGAGAAATGACGCTTTACTCAACCGCGAAGACGGCTCGCTCGGCTCGGACGCCTGCCTCAACGCCGTCCGCACTCGAGACTAGGATTGTCTGCGAGCGCGCTCATCCGCCAGGGAAGCCTGCACCGACAACAGCTCACACTGGGTCCGGCGGAAATAGAGCCGTCCATCTCTATCGAGCAGGGGAAGTTCCGAAACAGGCCCGGCGCCGCCAATCGGCTGTCGCGTGATTGCAATTTTCATCGACATAATAACAGTATCAATCCGCTTCGTGATGTATAGCTCCACCAGATGTCGCAGCATTTTGGGTTGAACATAGATCTCCAGCCGCGGCGCCTCAACGTCCACGTCGTTCCAAACCATCTTCGCTGACCGATTAAGTTCTGCTGGCTCGAAATACTCGTCAGTTTGTTCGAACGCGGCGACATCGACCTCGAATTGGTTGAAAGTGGTGTCGCTATGCCCAACGGTAAGCGCGTTCTCGACGATCCCAACGCCATTCAGAATGGAATATTGCAAGGATGAGAGGGGCAGGCGCGCAATTTGATGTCTTGGTATTATGCGGTCCTGGCGCATGATATTGTTGAAAGTGACGTCGATATCCAGCCAATACAGTTTCGAGCGCGAATCCGGTCGCTCGCGAGACGAAGTGCGGATTGTTTCGGTTGCCATGGTTCGAATGTAGCTGTTGGCGGTTAGAGCTGACGATACATTTAACATAGTATCTGAGCTCGGGATTCCACTAATTTTTCGGACTTTTCCGCAAAAAAAATTCGTTCGAACCTGTTCCGTTTCGTGACTGCGGGTTCCGTTGGAAATGGCGCGCGCCCGCGATAATTAGCATATCCTCGTGGGCGCAATGCGGGGTCGAGGGTCGGATGTTCACCGGGATTATCAGCGAAATTGGTCAAATCATTGATATCACACCATCTGGCGAGCTGAACCGGCTCAGGATCCAGTGCGCCTATGACGCCGGAACCATTGCCCTGGGAGCCTCGATCGCCAATTCGGGCGCGTGCCTCACCGTGGTCGGCGTCGAGCCACAGGAAGGGGGTTCGGCGATCGCTTTCGACGTCGGCGCCGAGACGCTTGGGGTGACGAATCTTGGTCGATGGCGGGCAGGGGGGCGCGTCAACCTCGAGCGGTCGCTCAAGGTCGGCGACGAGCTCGGCGGCCATATGGTGAGCGGCCATGTCGATGGGACCGCCGAGATCCTGTCGCGACGCGATTTCGACGGCATGGCGCATTTCCTTATCCGTGCGCCCAGGGATCTGGGGAAGTTCATCGCCGTCAAGGGCTCGGTCGCGCTGGACGGGACGTCACTCACCGTGAACGCGGTCGAGGGCGACACTTTCGAGGTGCTGTTGATCCCGCACACGCTGAAGGTAACGACCTGGGGCGAGCGCAAGGCGGGCGACACGCTTAACATCGAGGTCGACCAGATGGCCCGTTACGCCGCGCGGCTCATGGAGGCAGGGCAGACCCGCTAAGCATGAGGCCCGTTTCGTCCGCCAGACCGGCGCGGACATGCCGCCGAAATACAAGGAGACGAGCTTAGGGCTCGCGGTGAATTTCGCCCAGCGCTGAAAGGACGTCATTGCGAGCGAAGCGAAGCAATCCATCCCGCGACGCTAGGCGAGGGTATCGTACAGGTCGTTCCAATCCGGATTCATCGCCTCGATGAGCGCGATCTTCCTCGCTCGGGAGCCGCCCTTGATCTGCTTCTCGCGAGCGATGGCCTCGTCCATCCGCTCATATTTTTCGTAGAAGATTAGCCGATTGCAGCCGTAGCGGCTCGAGAATCCGGGCGTCAGGCCTTCGCGGTGCTGGAAGATGCGCTCGGCCAACTTTGAGGTGACGCCGGTGTAAAGCGTTCCCTGTCGGCGGTTGGCGAGGATGTACACGCACGGTTCGCGCGGCAAATGACCTCATTCCTTTTCCAGCGAGATCATGACCCAGCGCCGCAAGATCATGCACTTGACCTAAAAATTAGGCAACGCATGGCGAAGGCGCTCGAAGGACTAACTATGATGCACTCATTGCAGCGATTGTGGCACGTGGGGCGAGTAAAGCTTTCTCCTTCGATTGGGGACAGCGTAAAGGGCGCACACGCCACTTCGTCAGTCTACCACAATCGAGTCGATCGCCGTCTTGATGGCGCTCGTCGGTCGGCTGGATGGATTGCTTCGCTTCGCTCGCAATGACGACCCACTTGCGTTCGGCGACGCCTACCGCTCCACCCGCGCCCAGCCGTGCAGGCCGAGGCGCTCCTGGGGCAGGTAGCCGGCCTTGTAGCCCATCTTCTTCGACCCCTCGACCCAATAGCCGAGATAGACGTGGGGCAGGCCGAGGCGGCGGGCTTTCTCGATATGGTCGAGAATGACGTAGCTCCCGAGCGACCGGCGCGCGGCGTCGGGATCATAGAAGGAATAGACCAGCGACAGGCCATCGGCGAGGCGGTCGGTCAGGCAGACCGCGAGCAATGGCCCCGAGCCCGGCTGATCGCCGGTCCCGCTCCGCACGCGATATTCGGTCAGCACGGTGTCGATATGGGTGTCCTCGACCATCATGGCGAAATCGAGCGACGACATGTCGGCCATGCCGCCCTCGGGATGCCGGGCGTCGAGATACGAGCGGAAGAGGACGTAGTGCTCGTTGGTCGGTTTCGGCGCGACAAAGGCGCCGACGACGTCGGCGTTCGCTCGGATCGCCCGTCGCTGGCTATCAGACGGATGGAAATGGTCCGCCAGCACCCGCACCGATACGCAGGCCCGGCAGCTCTCGCACGCCGGCCGGTAGGCGATCGTCTGCGAGCGGCGAAATCCGGTCTGGGTCAGGAGGTCGTTTAAGGGGGCGGCCCGTTTGCCGACCAGATGGGTGAAAATCTTCCGCTCTTGCTGGCCGGGCAGGTAAGGGCACGCCGACGGAGCGGTCAGGTAAAACTGCGGGGCGTCGCGCGCTTCCCTGCTCACACCGTCTCCAGCTTTCCACCAAAATTCGTCGCCGCTTCGAGCAATCCTCTCGTATTGCGCTCAAGCTTGCGAATCACAGCCTCCGGACGACTACGACGCCGGCGATGATATCATGCAGGCACCGCTTTTCCCCATCGACCAGCGACACAGCCAAGATCGGCGGGAAGAACCAGCTCACATAAAACAGCACCGCCTGAACGGCCGCATTGATGAACGGAACGCGCGCCCCCGTATCGTGCATGCGCATCTCGAGATCCATCGCTCGCATGCCAGGGGTCGCCATTCTAGAGCCCGAAATGGTTAGCCCATTGTAGAAAAAGGCGACGAACGGATAGAGGGGCGGCAGGAAGAAGAGGGCGAACCCGAAGGTCAGCACGATGGACACGATCCAGAGCGCCGCAACCAGCAGGGTGACCAGGAACAGGTCGATGCAGACGGCGAGGATACGCCGCGTTCGGACGCCGGCGAGCGCGTCGGCGCGCATCACATTCGGCGGCGTGGCGGCATAAGCATTGGACATTGGGGCCTCCTCGCGCCAAGCTCACCCAGCGCGGTCAGGATGTGGGAGACGCCGGCGTTAAGTCAAGACCGGCGTGGGAATAGGTTGTGCGTGACCGCTTCGCGCTGGCCAAGCAGGCCGGAGGGGCGGAGCGCGATGAAAATGGCCAACAGTGTATAAACCGCAGTGTCGCGATAATCGATTGGGAACAAAGCCGACCAGCCAGTCTCGACGGCGCCGACGATGAGCCCGCCGAGGAAAGCGCCGGGCAGGGATCCGATGCCGCCGATGATCGCCGCGGTCAGCGCCTTCAAGGTGAGCGTGGCCGAGAGGCTGTAGCCGACCGCGCCGAAGGCTGCTGTCATGGTTGCGCCGGCCAGCCCAGCCAGGGCTCCCGATAGCGCAAACGCGCGCGCGGTGATCGCGGCCGGACTGATCCCCATCAGCTCGGCGGCGAGCGGATCGTCGGCATAGGCGCGCAATTCGCGCCCGAGGCGGCTGAAGCGAAAGATGACAACGAGGGCGAGACCGGCGGCGAGCGTGAGGGCGCTGACGACAAAGGCCATCGGCGTGGCGACGGCCACAAAGTCGCCCGCGCGCGCAAGTGCGAACGGCTGGTTGAGCTGCGGGCTCATCCAGCTCGATCGATCGCCCTGCGCCAGGCGCAGGAGTTCGCGCAGGAAGATCGCCAGCCCCACGGTCGCCACCAGCACCTGCTGACCCCGAGCCTGGCGCAGCGGAATGAACACCATTCGCGCCGACGCGAACCCCCAGACGGAAGCGACCGCCGCCGCGAGCACGAAGGCTGCGGTCAGCAAGGGGGCGGGCGGCCAGCCGAGCATCGCGAGCGCCGCGATCGCAGCCGCATAGCCTCCCGCGGCGGCGATTTCGCCGAAGGCGAAATTGATGCGTCCGATCAGGGCGTAGACCAGCGAATAGGCCGCCGCCAGGAGCGCGTAGATCGACGCCAGCGGCAGCCCGCCCAGCGCCATTTGCAAACCATAGGCGACCGCGTGCGGAACGACGGGGAGGGCGCTCAAGTCGCCGAGCGGCGCGGGATCGGCGCCTCGACCCTCTGGCGTCGCCAGCCAGTAGCGAACGAGAAAGAAGAGCTGCGTTTCCGATAAGGACTGGCCGTCGAGGGTCAAGGACGTCAGATCGCGGGATTCGTGGGGACGTCCGGGCAAACGAAAGCGGCAGGCGGCGAGATGATTTTCAGGCTCCTCGCCCCGCGTCTGGGCGGCAAAGACGATAGTCAAACCGCGCCCATCCGCATCGGGCGTTTGCGTAAGAATGGCGATCCGCGATTCTGGCGCCATGAGCGCCGGCAGCGCCATGCGGCAGAGCCGCGCCTGGTCCGTCTCCAGGACTGGCGAGCAGCCGGCGAGCGTTGCAGCGGCCACAAGACCAATCAGGAGAAGGCCTGCGAGACGCGTCAAGCCTCGCGCCTCCGCGCAGCGAGGCGCCGCTGCTTGGCTCGATTGCCGCAGACCTCCATTTCGCACCACCGCCGGCGGTTGTTCTTGCTGCGATCATAGAACAACCAGCCGCAGGCGTGACCGCCGCATTCCCTGATGCGATGGAAATCGCCTTCCGTGAACAGCCGGACCGCCGCGAGCGCGATCGGACCCAGCGCCGCCTCGACCGGCGAAGCGCGCACGCTCCATTGCCAACGGCACGACGCAATGCCTGGGGCGAGCTCGGCCTTGGCGACACATCGCGCATGAAGCGCGGACAGGCTCGCGAGCGCCGCTTCGGGCGGCTTGGCGTGGCGCCCGAGCGCGGCGCCGATATCGTGGATCGCCTCGCGAAGCGCGACCGCCTGCGCCAGGAGATCGGTGGCAAGATCCGAGCGCTCGGCCAGGCGCGTCCGCAGAAGGGCGACCTCTTTGACGGGCAACGCCTTTGCGTGCCTCAGCCACTCGACGACGTTCCTGGCCTCGCGGAAGTGGTTCTGATGCGAGGGAAAACCGCGGCCGGATTCGGTGTTGGCGAAGTTCAGCGCGAGATCGTCGGCGATCAGGTCCAACGAGCCGGCGCGAGAGGGAAGGTGGAGTGAGATAACCGTCATTTGCGTCTTTACAAGTTATAGCACCGCTGGCTAGCTGTTTGATACCGGGTTTCGATGGTGCATTATTTTCGTGCCAATGGAGGGCGCTATGGGCCAGGTTCTTCTCGGCTGCGCCACGACGACAGAGGCGATCCGCCGAACGCGTGAACCTGCCCGTTATCTTTTTCATCTCCCTCCCACAAAGTGCTAAGGTGACTGACCTTTACCATCTCGTGGATGTTCACGCAGAATGACTATGTCAGCCGTCAGAGGCGTAACCAAGCCGCCTGAAATCCAGGATGCCCTCAGCCGATCAGAGATTCGCTATCGCCGTCTCTTCGAAGCGGCCCATGATGGCGTCCTCATTCTGGATTCCGTCAGCCGAAAAATCATCGATGCCAATCCCTTCATGGTCCATTTGCTGGGTTACCCGCCCGAGGAGTTACTGGGCAAGGAACTGTGGGAAA
>DATCEJ010000453.1:0-4793 GCA_036510135.1 Roseiarcus sp.
TAACCGACCTGTTCGACCGCAAGGCTGCCCGCGGGCAGCGGCTTCAGGATCGCCTTGGCTGAAACCACGTGATCTAGCCAGGCGGCCCAATCCGCGCGATCGAGAATCGCGATCTGCCGGTCGTGGTAAGGCGCGATGTCGGGGCCCGGTGGCATCGTCAACATCGTGAAGGCATCGCCGACATCCTTGTCGGCTCGCCAGATTCCGGCAACGCAAAACCACGGCTCGCCGGCCTTGGTGAACAGCCACTTGTCCTTCCGCTTCTTTTTCTTGTCCGCCGGGTCGGTGAACTCGTAAAAGCCGTCGGCGGGGATGAGGCACCGGCCCGAGGCGAACTCGCGGCCATCCGAACGGAAATTGTAGACGGGCTTGCCATTCTGCCCGGGCCAACTCCAGCGCCTTTGCACGAGATCCCCGGCCTCCGGCTCGCCGTCGATCGCGCGAACGATCGGCGCGGTATCCGTAATCTTGATATCCTCGCGCGCCTCGATGTTGGGCGTGCCCTCGGAAAACCGGATCTTGATTCGGGTCTGAGAAAAGCCCTCGAAGAGAGAGGCTGCGTCGGTCACCAGGCGATAGGCGTTGCACATAGGGTTGAGTCCAACGGGAACGATTCGTGTTTGGCTGGCGTACACTGGCCGAGCCCTGAGTCCTATTCTAGCGTAGTCAGCGCCGAACACGCCTCGCCTGCACCCGTCCGCCCGGAGGAACTATGAGTGAGTTGAGCGATATCATTGATGCTCTGAAACCCGTGTCGACCGCGACGATCACGACCGTCCTGCTCAAGCATGGATTGCGCTGGGTCTGGATGAGAGGAACGCGGCCGATTCGTTCCGGCCAGCCGCGCATTGTCGGGCGCGCGTTCACCTTGCGCTTCATTCCCGCGCGTGAAGATCTCGCCACGCCGTCTTCGTGGTCCTCCCCGCGCTCGACGAGAGCAGCGATCGAGGAAATGCCGCCGGGCTGCGTCGCAGTGGCCGACGC
The DNA here is from genome assembly GCA_036510135.1 of Roseiarcus sp. GTDB lineage: Bacteria > Pseudomonadota > Alphaproteobacteria > Rhizobiales > Beijerinckiaceae > Roseiarcus. The sequence continues at coordinate 985 of DATCEJ010000453.1, forward strand.
GATGGGCGTCACGGATGCAGGCATCTTCGGCGACATCCTGTGTGCACGAATCAAGCAGCGGGGAGTCGCCGGCCTCGTTACCGACGGGGTTGTGCGCGACATGGCGGGTGTCCTCAACACCGGCCTCTCCGTTTGGTGCCAGGGCGCAGCGGCTCCTCCTTCGGTCGCTGCTCTCACCTTCGTCAATTGGCAGGAGCCAATCGGTTGCGGCGGAGTGAGCGTCTATCCCGACGATCTTGTCGTCGTTGACGACGACGGCGCGGTGCTGATCCCAGCCGCACTGGTCGAGGACGTGGCTCGGGTCGCTCCAGAGCAGGAGCGCCTGGAAACCTGGATCATGGATGAAGTCTCGAACGGAGCGAAGCTGCCGGGTCTTTATCCGCCGAACGAAGACAGCCTCAAACGGTACAAGGATTGGGCCTCGCGTCGCTGAGCCGGCGGTAAGGCCCACTTCGTAGAACTCGATGTGGTGAAACAGGAGCATTGGGACGCCGCCATCGTCCAGGTCAAAGAGCAAGCGGGAGCGCTGCATGTTCTCATGAACATCGTCGGAAGCAACGCCCCCGTTTGGTTCGCCAAAGTCGACGTCGACGAATGGAACAAGCTCTTCGAGACCAACGTCACGGGCACTTTGAGGGGCATTCAGGGCCGCGCTCCGTTGATAAAGGAGTCCGGAGGAGGGTCGATCGTCAACATCGGGTCCGTTGCGGGCATCACCGGCAATTTCGCTTATCGTTTCGAACCTCCGCGCACCGCGACCATCTCGGGCGGGCGCGTCGCTGCTCCACAACGGCGTCTTGATTGGCGTGGGCCAATGCGCCCAGCGGAGCCTTCCGACGGCGGCAACTGTGGGCGACGTCGCGCCTGAGTGACCTCAAGAGGCGGTCCGAATAAAGCTCGTGAGCTGGCATCTTCGCGACCCGTTTCCCCAAAACCCACGCCAGAAGGCGGATCCACGGGCTCACCGAGCGCCTCACCCGGCGGAACAGATAGGTCCGGCGCCCCGTTAAGGTCCCGACGAGCGCCGCCCCCAGCCCCCCAGCCCAAAGGCGCTCGTTAGCCCCGCGTCAGCCCTCCCTGCGCGGGGCTTCGTTTGTCGACCGTTACGCAAACTGGGCGAGCCGCGGCTAAATCAAGGTCGCGGATTGAGCCGCTTAGGTCGGCAGACTAGGGGCCGGCTCAGTAAACGCTAGCTGTTTTACTGGCGCCTAATGGCTTTATTTTCTCTTATTGGACGGATTCCACCGTCAAATCCCGCTCGCCTCTTGGTCTCGATGGCCGCGCCCGACCGCTGAGCCGATCCTTCACCGCCCAGGAACTGCCTGTATGTATATCGGGCTTAAGGCGCGTTCATCGGCAATTCATCCCGGCGGCTGGAGATTGGGTAAGTTCCGAGCGTAGCTCAATCCTTTTGGGAGGACTTCGATGAAGAAAGCGTTCGTTGCGATGGGGCTTGGGGCGCTCGTCGCCCTTTCGCCGCTGGCCGCGATGGCTCAGTCTGCGGCGCCCGTTCAGGCCGAACAATTGGCTCAGGCCGATACCGCGGCTCCCGCGACGCCAAGGGGCTCGCATTCGCGGCATATGCGGAGCCAAAGAAACATGAGCCGCGAGAGAGCTAGGGCCTCGGCGGAACATATGCGCACGAGACACCACCACGCAGCCCCCGCCCCGAAGAGCTGAATCGGCTCAAGCGAGCGCGCTGTGGCCGACCGTTCGCCGCCCTCGTGAATCGAGCCGGGCGTCTCGGGCGCCACATGGCTCGGAATTCCGCCGGGGAATGAGAACTGGGTGAAGAGCCGCTTCATGCCCTCCGCGTCCTGCGAGATTCCTGGATAGACTTCGCTGTAGGCGCCTTCGAGATAGGTGTTGGCGACCAGCCCCGGCCCGCCATGGCCGGGACCGGTGATGTAGATCATGTCCAGATCGTGTTTCTTGATCTGCCGATTGAGGTGCGCGTAGATGAAGTTGAGGCCGGGCGTCGTGCCCCAGTGCCCGAGGAGGCGCGGCTTGATGTGCTCCTCCTTGAGAGGCTCGCGCAGCAACGGGTTGTCGAAAAGGGAGATTTGGCCGACAGACAGATAATTGGCGGCGCGCCAGTAAGCGTCGATGAGCGCGCTTTCGCTCTTCGACAGCGTGCTCTCGGTTTTCGACGCGGTTTCCTTTTTCGACAGAGCGGTCCTGGTCGCCATTGTCATCTCCTGGATCGAATGACCGAACCTGTTTTGCTGAACCGTTCGAGTAACTTACCGGTCCGGCCTCAAAGTCTAACAGGATTAATGAGGCTGGGTATCAATCGCATGACGAGACCTCCCATTGCGCCCTCCCAAAATCTGGTCCAACTCAGCAACGCCACTCGACGCGCCAGGAAGGGAATCCAATGTCCGCTGCGCTAGTCCATGCCGATAATTCCGCGCAGGCCGAGTATTGGAACGCGAGCGCCGGACCGAAATGGCGGGACCATCAGGAACATCAGGATCAGGTTCTGCGCCCGGTTTCCGACCGGCTGATCGCCGTCGCCGCTCCAAAGCCCGGCGACCATGTGATCGACATCGGCTGCGGCTGCGGGGCGACGACGATCGAATTTGGAGCGTGCGTCAGTCCCGGCGGCCAGGTCCTCGGGCTCGACATTTCCGAGCCGATGCTGGGTCGCGCCCGCGAGCGCGCGCCACGGAACCTGCCCATCCGGTTCGAGCGCGCCGACGCCACGGTCTACGATTTCGAACCCAACGGCGCCGACCTCGTCGCGTCGCGGTTCGGCATCATGTTCTTCGCCGATCCGGCGCGCTCGTTCGCCAACTTGCGCAAGGCCCTGAAAGTCGGCGGACGGCTCGCTTTCGCCTGCTGGCGCGAGGCCAGGCAGAACCCCTTCTTCATCCTGCCGCTGCGGGAAGCTGGCAAGCACGCCCCTCCTCTGCCCGAGACGGACCCCACAGCGCCGGGCCCCTTCGCCTTCGCGAACGAAGCGCGCGTGCGGCGCATCCTGAGCGAGGCGGGCTTCGCCGGCATCGCTCTCGAGCCGCACGATCTCGAGCTCGACATCGCCACCGGCCGCGGGCTCGACACAGCCCTCCGCGCCGCGATGACGCTCGGGCCGACGAGCCGGATGCTCGACGGTCAGAGCGAAGCGGTTCGCGCCGCCGCGACCGCGGATATTCGGAAAGCGCTCGCGGCGCACGCGCGAGGCGACAGCGTGCCGCTCGGCGCGGCGATCTGGATCGTCACGGCGACCAATCCGGGCTGACGGAAGCGTGGATGCAACTCAAAGGCGAGTTACGTGCAAATGAATCCAAAGGAATCCAAGGAAAATTACTTGTTTTTCCTTGGATTCCTTTGGCCGAATCGGGACTTTTCAAAGGTTTACAGCGAATCCAAATAAAAAAAGGCGATTATCCCGGACTTGACTTTTCTCTTGGCTCATATCATATTCCCTTCTGACAACGGAAGGAACCGATTATGGCCCGCTCGCCACGCCCCAAGGCCGTCCATCAGCTGACCGCACCGCAATTCGACGCGCTGTTTAAGACTGAGGACGATTGCATTCGCTATCTGGTTGCGCGCCGTTGGCCGGAAGGCGTTCGCTGCCCGCGTTGCGGCGCTGTCGTCTCGCCAGAATTGGAGGCCAATCCCTTCCATTGGCAGTGCTACACATGCGCTCCGCAGACCAGTTACCGCTTCTCTCACTTGACCGGCACAATCTTTGAGAACACGAATAAGCCATTGAAAAATTGGTACCGAGTCGCGCACCTCATGCTGGTCAGCAAGAAGGGCATGAGCGCCCTCCAAATCTTCCGCTATATGGGCTTTGGCTC
>DATCEJ010000454.1:0-4271 GCA_036510135.1 Roseiarcus sp.
GCGCAACTGGATGCGCGAGCTCACTCATCAGGTCGGTCCCCGCCGGGCGTCCAAGCGCGATATCGACTTCCAATCGGATGTCGTCGGGCGGCGCAGGAGACCGATCGCGGGGCTCGCTCGTCAGGGTTTTGAGAAGCGCGCCGAGTTCGCTGATTGGCGTCTGGTAGTCGACATCGCTTGCGGCCAGCGCCGCCAACGGCATTTCTCGCTCCCTCGCCTCGATCGGATTTTGCACGACCGTCACACCGCCGCAGCGCTTGAGATCGGCAAGCCCCGAGGCGCCGTCATTCAGCATGCCCGTCAGCACGACGCCGATCGCGCGGGACCCGTAACTCAAACCGGCCGACCTCAACAGGGGATCGATGGCGGGTCGAGCGAGGTTTTCCCGCGGGCCCCGACCGAGCCTGATCTTATCTCCCGAAACAATCAAATGGTGGTCCGCCGCCGCGACATAGATCCGGCCGTGCTCAAGCCTTTGCCCGTCGACCGCGGTCGTTACGGGAAGTGCGCATTTGGCGCCAAAGATGCCGGCGATCAAATTACGCCCGCGCGCGCCGACATGGACAACGATGCAGATGGCGGCGGGAATGTCGGCCGAAAGCGAGCCGCAAAGCGCCTTGATCGCGTCGATTGATCCCGCTGACCCGCCGATCGCGATCACTCGGTCCATATCAGCCTCCGACGCAGACCCCCCGGACGCGACTGTCTGTCGGGCAAGGTATGGCTGATCGTTCAACGCATGGATGTAGGGAAGTGTTCCGGGCGGCGGCGCCTGAAGATGGGGTAGTCACCCCGAATGCCGGCGAAGCTCACAAAGCGCTAAAATGCGATTGAATTGGCGGCATAATGCGAGTGAATTGCGGACAGGACACGCTTTAACGGGCCCTCCACGGGCCGCGCGATTGCGCGTTCGATGACGCCGGGCGACCAGCGCCCCGCGCGTCTGTCTCGAAGTCTTTTATTGCTTGAAATAGAAATATGTGCTAAGTTTTCGGTAATGAGGACTTGGCGTTCTGGAGCCGGAAAAGAGACTTTGTGTCCAGACTCCACAACCTGATGCGCGAATTCGGATACGGCGAAATTTTTTTTGTTTGAATCGCTCGTAACGCATTGAAAAGGCCAGATTCGAAAAAATAAACGATAGCAAATGAAAGCAAATTTACTATCGTTTAAGATCGGTTAAGCCCGTTTATTATCTTTTATTTCGCACCGATTTCGCGCGAAAGTTGTATTTACGCCCCCTCGTCGTCCTCAACCGGCTCGGGGCGGCGCGATGATCTGATCGATCGAGCATTGCCGCGGCGCCTTGTCGGGCCTGAAGCGCAGCAGCTTGGTCCCGTGGCGGAACCGACCGCTCGTCACGTGATCGTATCGGACTTCGACCACCAGCTCCGGCTTGAGCGGCTCCCATTCGCCGCTTCGCTCGGTGCTCCAGCGGCTGGGCCCGCCCGGCGCCTTGCCGGTGAAACCTGGCGTTGCCCGCAAAGCCTGAAGCTTTCGCGTCAGCGCCGCGCGCTCGTCATTGGCGATCGTCGAGGTGAAGCCCACGTGGTCCAGCAAGCCTTCTGCGTTGTAGAGACCGAGCAGCAGGGACCCCACGTTGTCGCTGCCGCTCAGATATCGAAAGCCCCCGACCACGCAATCGGCGGTCCGCAAGCGCTTGACCTTGATCATCGCGCGCTCGCCGCCCAGGTATTTTCCGTCCAGCCGCTTGGCGACGACCCCGTCCCGCCCGTCATGGCTGAAATCATCAAGCCATTCCGTGGCTTGAGCGATATCGCGCGTGCACGGGGTGACGATGAGCTTGCCCGCAATCGCCGCCTTCTCGCCGAAGGCTTCAAGCGCGCTTCGCCGCTCGGTGAGGGGAAGGGCCGCGAGTTGCGCGCCATCGGGACCGACCAGCATGTCGAAAAGGATCAGTCGCGCCGGCGTTTCCTGCGACAGGCGACGGATCCGGCTTGCCGCAGGGTGCAGCCTGGCCTGCAACGCGTCAAAGGTCATGCGCCCGTTCAGCTCGATGACCAGTTCTCCGTCGACGGCAAATCGCTCGACCGGCACATCCAGCAGCGCCGCTGCCACTTCGGGGAAAAAGCGGCTCAACGACGTCCCGGATTTTCCCCTGAGCTCGACTGCGCCTGCCTCCTTATAGGCGAGGCAGCGAAAGCCATCCCATTTCGGCTCGAATTGCCATTTCCCCGGCTCATTCGGAAGGGTTTCCGCGGATCTCGCCTCCATCGGCGCGGCGCGTCGCGAGGACAAATCAGCGGCCTCGACGCCGCGCGTTCTTCGAGCGCTCACCTCAGAACCTCCTTTCGCGCGTATGTGGCTCAACGAGCACAGACAACGTCGGTTCCAAAGCGGACGTCGAGAGCCGCCAGCGGCTTGGGGCCGAGCTCCCGCGGAACCGCTCTGTCGGATCCGAGTTTAATAGGGCGATGCACGTCAAAGGAGACGAAATGACGCCGCGCGAATCCGAGCCGCAAAAGGAAACCGTCGAACGCGTCATGCACGAGTTCAAGCATGGCGAGCTTCGTTCGGGCACGAGCGGACAAAAGGTGAAAAACCGTAAGCAGGCGGTGGCGATCGCTCTCAGCGAAGCCGGCGCGTCCAATCAGCAGACGCCGAAAGAAAACGATGAGCATCTCCGCCGTACGAAGGCGAAGGAGCGTCGGGGCGAAACGGCAAAGGACGAAATCGAAGGCGAGGCCCCACGCCGCCCACGACCCGCCCGGTAACGGTCAGAGGCCTTGCCAGCGCCTTGGCGTTGGGCTCCCTATTCGGAACGATGGCGCTGCGGCTTTAAGCCGGAGGCGTCTGAGGTATTTCTTGCGGTTGAGGCGGGGTCGTCACCTCGGGTCCCGGCGGGACCACGACGTCGGGCCCCGGCTGGGGCAGGTCGGGACCCTTCTCGGGTTGCGGCTCCTCGAATGGCGTCGGCGGACGGACCACGTCAGGCTTCGGAACGGGTATCGGCTGCTCGGGCTGAGTGTTCGGCATGCGAACCGAACTCGGTGCGTAGTCAATCGTTCCGACCAGGAGGACGAATTCCGTTGTGGCGCCTCATGGGTCTCGCTTCACCCCGCCCGCCAGGTGGGCCCGCTACGCCGTTGATTGACGATGAACGGCGGGTGGTTCGCTCGCCATTAACGAGTCCGTTTTGAGCGATTCCAAAGGCTTGCGGTGCGATTAACGAGTCGGTTCCCGACGTTTATGACTTAAGTCTGTGGCGGACTCCCTTCATTAAAAGAGCGAATACAGCACACGCCTTTCTGAAAAACTATACCTCAATCTTCTGGATCAGGCAAGAGATTGTCGCTCTCTTCATACGCGACCAGACCCACGAGCCGGCCGAGCGCAGCTCGCGACTTCAGCTCACGATCGATCTGGGCGCCCAGCGTGTTCGCGGCTCATGCCGCCGCCATTGAGCTGCGGACGCACATTTTCGAGCGTCCACGAGTTGGCCTCCAACAGTCCGTCTCGTTACTTTCACCATAAAACTCGCGCCGTTCTCGGCGAGGACCCGATCTAGATATGGCAGGCACGAGGTTACTATTAGGGCCACGTTACCGGAAGCAGCGGTGGTCGACGACGCCTAGCCTACCCCGCCTCGGCGAACTCCTGCGCCTCAGCCAGCTCGACCGACACAAGCTGGCTGACCCCGCGCTCCGCCATGGTGACGCCGAACAGGCGGTCCATGCGCGACATCGTGACGGGATTGTGGGTGATGGCGACGAAGCGGGTGTTGGCGCGCTTGCGCATGGCCTCAAGCAGGTCGCAGAACCGCTCGACATTGTAGTCGTCGAGCGGGGCGTCGACCTCGTCAAGCACGCAGATCGGCGCCGGGTTGGTGAGGAACACGGCGAAGATCAGCGCAAGCGCCGTGAGCGCCTGCTCACCGCCGGAGAGAAGCGTCAGCGTCTGAGGCTTCTTGCCAGGCGGCTGGGCGAGGAGCTCGAGCCCCGCCTCGAGCGGATCGTCGGATTCGATCAGCTGCAACTCGGCGTTGCCGCCTTCGAACAGGGTCGAAAACAAATCCTTGAAATGGCCGTTGACGACATCGAACGCGGCGACAAGCCGCTCGCGGCCTTCCTGATTCAGCGTGCCGATCGCGCCGCGTAGGCGCTTGATCGCTTCGGACAGATCGTCGCGCTCGGCGATGAGCTTGTCGCGGCTAGCCAAGACCTCGACGAGTTCGTCGTCGGCGCGCAGGTTGACCGCGCCGAGCCGCTCGCGCTCCTGGCGCAGATTCTCGAGCTTGCGTTCGACCTCGA
>DATCEJ010000455.1:0-2120 GCA_036510135.1 Roseiarcus sp.
GCGAGCGAACCGCTGGCGGACGCGGCTTTCCTGAACCGATAAAGTGGCGCTCATGCCCGCTCCCGCCTTTCTCCTCGCGCCTGGCGCGGGCGCTCCATCCTCGCATCCGCGAATGCGGACCTTTTCACGGCTCCTGGCGACGATCGGCCCGGTCCAACCGCTCGACTATCTTCACGCCCTGGCGGGCCGAGGGCGGCCAGACCCGCTGCCCAAGCTCATCGAAACGCATCGAGCGGCGCTTGCCGCGCTTCGCGCCAAGCATGACGGGCCGATCGTGCTCGCCGGCAAAAGCATGGGCGGGCGCGTCGGCTGCCATGTCGCGCTGGTCGACCCGCTCCAAGCCGTCATCTGCTTCGGCTATCCCCTTTGCGGCGCCGGCGACCGATCGAAGCTGCGCGACCAGGTTCTCATGGAACTGAAGACGCCAATCCTGTTCGCGCAGGGAACGCGCGACCCGCTCTGCCCGCTCGACCTCCTCGAGAATGTTCGGAAGCGGATGCATGCGCCCTCGACGCTCCATATCGTGGAGGGAGGCGACCACTCCCTCATGGTCGCGAAGACGGCGCTGAAGGCGCTGGGATCGAGCCAGGAGGAAGTGGATGATGGCATGCTGACGTCGATCACCCGCTTTCTGAGAGAAGCGCTTAACCAATCTTCGTAGTCGACAGGCCGCGGGAAGCTCGGGTCCCTTTCCTTCATCCACCTTTGCGCATTGACAGTGCTTCGCCCTTCCCCCCTAATGAGTCCCATGCTGCGACAGTAACTTAAGGGGATAAGCGAAGTGCGGCGTGGCGCGCGACGGGCGCTTGGTCTTGGCGCGACGCTGATCGCGATGGCGACGGCTAGCGCCGCATGCGCCGACGTGCGCTTCATCAATCTGGATGAATGCTCCGCAACCTGCAGTCCTTCAGCGACCGACGACGCAACTGCCGCTGAGGACGAGCCGGCTGGTGACGTCACACTGTCTCTGTTTGGGCGCGGGGGGACCGGGGACGCGAGCGGTCTCCGTCCCGATCTGATCTTTGACCCCGAGGCCTTGCCGTCGGTACTGGTCAGCGGACCGGCCTCCCCTATCGAGTCCGTCGGCGCTCAGGCCTTCGACGGTCCCGGCGTCTCGCCTTACGCATTTTTTGACACCATCATCGACATTCCGCTTTCTGTCGACACGCGGAGCGGAATCTCTGCCGCCGCTCTGTTTCTCTTCACCCCCTCGACGATCGGCCGGCTCACGCTCACCGACGTTCTTTCGGACAGCCGCGACCTATTCAAGCCGCTCCCGCCATTCGTTCCACGCCCGGAGATGTAGCCGCTAAGCGCTTCCTGGACTCTGAGTCGTCTGCCGAGCCTGGAAGGACCATTGACGCAGGAATTGCCCGCGCGACTGCCGCGCAAACGCGAGGACGGTCGTGTTGCCGCCCGCCGCCGCGCTGCGGGCGCCGCTCTCGAACCCGTCGGCCGTGACGATCCACGGACCCTGGGGCTGGTCGAGCGGAGTGGGCCTCGTTCTTTCTCGGGGGCGGCAGCCACCGCTCAGTCCGGTCGAACAAATTTGGATTGTCTTGGGCGCCCGCCGTTTCGCTGCGAAAACCCCCGATCATGAGGCTTGGATTTCCTTGGATTTCCTTGGATTCTCTCGTCAGAATCTAGACTTATCAATGGGTTACGAGGAATAAACGGCGAACAAAATTTCGCGCGGGTTTTTCCGTCATGTTGGGAGCTGGCGGTACGGGGAGGCGGCCGTCGAAGCCATGCGAATACCCAGAGTTGTTCATGGGACAAGCTTAAACCGGTTTCTGATTTTCTGCAAGCAATTGCAGCAGAGGCCCTTCCCTTCTGGCTCCCCGGTTCCAGCGCGACCGCGCAAAAGTAGCGCTAATCTACTGGCCGATTTTCCTGGCCGAGACGCCCTCGATCATCTCGCGGATCTTGCTCGCGAGCGCCTCCATCGCGAAGGGCTTGATGACCATCTCCATGCCCGGCTCCAGGAACGCGCTTCCTGCGGCGTCCTCGGCATATCTTGTCGCGAACAGGACCTTCAGACGTGGGCGCGTAACACGCGCGGCGTCCGCGAGCTGGCGACCATTCAGGCCCGGCAGGCCAATGTCACTCACGAGTAGGTC
>DATCEJ010000456.1:0-2440 GCA_036510135.1 Roseiarcus sp.
CCGACGCGAAATACTCTGTTTATCTCGATCGCCAAGCCGAGGACGTCGCCCGCTATCGCCGCGATGATACCGCTTCCCTGCCTGCCGATCTCGACTATGCGCGGCTCTCGGGGCTCTCCAACGAGATCAAGCAGAAGTTCATCGCCGTCCGCCCCGCGAGCCTGGGCCAGGCCCGGCGCATCGAGGGCGTGACCCCGGCGGCGCTGGCGCTGATCGCCGCGCATGCAAGGCGGGCCGAACGGTCGTCCAGCCGCAGCCCGGCGCCTGCCGGGACGTGAGCCGCTCGTCGCCGGCCGACAGTTTGGCGAACCAGCTCGCAGCCGATCGCCGCTCAGCTCTCAGCCTCGTGCCTGTTTCACGTGAAACAGAGGCGCGATTGGCGACTTTGGTCGAGGTCCTCGATCGCTGGCGACATAAGATCAACCTTGTTTCCAACGCGACCTTTCCCTCAGTCTGGACCCGCCATATCGCAGATTCGGCCCAGCTTACGGCCCTTGCGCCGCAGGCCAAACGCTGGGTCGACATGGGCTCCGGCGCCGGCTTCCCCGGCCTCGTGATCGCGATCCAGCTTGCCGATATTCCTGGCGCAATCGTCCATTGCATCGAAAGCGACGGGCGGAAATGCGCCTTCCTCCGAGAAGCAGCCCGCGCCACCGGCGCGCCGGCGGCGATTCACCCCGTCCGCGTCGAAGCCATCGACCCCGAAAGCCTCGGAGCTGTGGACGCCGTGACCGCGCGGGCCTTCGCCCCCTTGCCGCTGACGCTCGAATTGGCGAGACCGTGGATCGAGCGCGGGGCCATTGCCGTGTTTCCGCGCGGCGAATCAGCTAAGGACCAAATCGCGGCGTCGCCTGAGGCATGGACTCATGCAATCGAAACGCTTCAGAGCGTCGTCAACCCCAAGGCCGCGATCCTGCGCATACGCCGAGGCTGAGACTTGAACGCCATGACCGAGACGGAGCCCCTCGTTCGCGAGCCCGACGGCGGCGCGCGCCCGCGCGTTTTCGCCCTGGCGAACCAGAAGGGCGGCGTCGGCAAGACCACCACGGCGATCAACCTTGGGACGGCGCTTGCCGCCATTGGCGAGCGGGTGCTGATCCTCGATCTCGATCCGCAGGGCAACGCCTCGACCGGGCTCGGCATCAATCGGAACGCCCGAACGACGTCGAGCTACGAAATGCTGGTTGGGGAAAAGACCCTGCGCCAGGTCGTCATTCCGACTTCGGTGCCACGCCTGTTCATTGCCCCCTCGACCATGGATCTTCTCGGCGTCGAGCTCGAAATCGCCGGCCATTCCAACCGATCCTATAAATTGCGCGACGCGCTTCGCGTCTATGGCGCGTCCAGCGCGGACGATCCGGAACGGGTCACTTATGTGCTCGTGGATTGCCCGCCGTCGCTGAACCTTCTCACCATCAATGCACTGGCCGCCTCCGACGCGGTCGTGGTCCCGCTTCAATGCGAATTTTTCGCCCTTGAGGGCCTGTCCCAGCTCCTGACCACGGTCGAGCAGGTTCGCAGCACACTGAATCCCTCGCTGACGATTCATGGCGTGGTGTTGACCATGTACGACCCCCGCAACAGCCTCGCCGGCCAGGTGGTTGCGGACGTGCGCGCCTATATGGGCGACAAGGTCTATGAGACCGTCATTCCCCGCAATGTCCGCCTGTCCGAAGCGCCGTCGCATGGCAAGCCGGCGCTGCTTTACGATCTCAAATGCGCCGGCAGCCAGGCCTATCTGAAGCTCGCGTCCGAGGTCATCCGGCGCGAGGGCCGCTGGCGCGCCGCTTAAGTTAGGGAAAGACTCCATGGCCGAAGACGCAGTCGCCCGCACCGAAAACCGGCCACGCCTCGGGCGAGGACTCGCGGCCCTGCTGGGTGGGGCGAACCCGCAGCAGGCCGAAATCTCGCGCGGGACGCGCCAGACGCCGATCGAGTTCCTGCGCCCGAACCCGCGCAACCCGCGAAAGCGGTTCGACGATGCGGAGCTCGATGAGCTCGCCGCCTCGATCAAGGAGCGCGGAATCATCCAGCCTATTGTCGTTCGCGCGATTGCGGGCGTCGCCGACGCTTACGAAATCATCGCTGGCGAGCGGCGCTGGCGGGCGGCGCAGCGAGCGGGGCTGCACGAGATCCCGGTCATCATCGTCGAGGCGGGGGACCGCGAAGCGCTCGAAATCGCCATCGTTGAAAACGTGCAGCGCGCCGATCTGAACGCGCTCGAGGAAGCTGCCGGCTACGCCCAGCTTGGCGCCGGCTATGGCTATTCGCATGGCGACATCGCGCGCGTGGTCGGCAAAAGCCGGAGCCACGTCGCCAACACGTTTCGCCTGACCAATCTGCCCGAGCACACGCGCAGCCTTCTTGCCGGCGGACAGATCTCGGCCGGGCACGCGCGCGCCCTGCTCGCCGTTTCCGATCCGGACGCGCTTGCCAGGCG
>DATCEJ010000457.1:0-3305 GCA_036510135.1 Roseiarcus sp.
ACAAAACACCTGGGTCCCCGCTTTCGCGAGGATGAGCGGAGGCGAGAAGGCCAAGCCGCGCCTGGTTCGCGATTTACAGCCTATCGCTACCAGCAGACGCGGTGGTGGCCCCGCCAGTGACAGTGGCGATGATGATGACGCCACCACCCGCCGTGATGATAGTGGTGGCGCCAGCCGGGATGGGCGACGGCGTTGCCGGCCGGGACGCCGGCGAGCAGCGTGGCGGCGGCGAGGGCGACTAGGATGAAGCGCATGGCGTTTCCTTTCGGTTCTGACCCGCGGTGAGAAAAGCACCTCTGGGCGTCTTGGCCAACCTCATCTTTTCCAGCGCGTGGCGACGGACCTCAGAGATTGAGCGAATAGCCGGCGGAGCGCACCGTGCGGATGGGGTCGAGGCCGGCGGGGCCGCCAAGCGCGCGACGCAGGCGCCCGATATGCACGTCCACGGTCCGCGTCTCCACATAGACGTCCGAGCCCCATACGGCGTCGAGCAATTGCTCGCGCGAGAACACGCGCCCCGGATGACGCATGAAGTGGTCGAGGAGTCTGAATTCCGTCGGCCCGAGATGAACCTCGGATCCCGCCCGGCGAACGCGGTGCGCGACCCGGTCGAGAGTGATGTCGCCGTGCTGCGCGCGGTCCTCGGCCAGTCCGGGCCGGATGCGGCGAAGCACCGCGCGGACGCGGGCGGTGAGTTCGGTCATTGAAAACGGCTTGACCACATAGTCGTCGGCGCCGGTGTCCAGGCCGCGGATGCGGTCGCTTTCCTCGCTCCGCGCGGTGAGCATGACGATCGGCAGATTGCGAGTCTCGGCGCGCTGTCGCAGGCGCCGGCAGATCTCGATGCCCGACACGGTCGGCAGCATCCAATCGAGGATCAGCAAGTCGGGCTGGTGTTCGTCGATGACGATCAGAGCCTCTTCGCCGTCGGCGCAGACGGTCACTGCGTAGCCCTCCTTCTGCAGATTGTATTGCAGCAGAGTGGCCAGGGAGTCTTCGTCTTCGACCACCAGGATCGAGGGCGCCAGGGCGCGGCGGGGCTCAATGTTCATGGACGGACAGCGCATCGGATTTAGGTCGCTGATCGGTGAGCACGACCCCGGTGATTTCATAGTGCAGCACTTCGGCGATATTGGTGGCGTGATCGCCGATGCGTTCGAGATTCTTGGCCACGAAGAGCAGGTGGGCGCAGGACGCGATCGTGCGCGGATCGCCCATCATATAGGTGAGCAGCTCGCGGAAGATGGCGTCGTAGTGTTCGTCGATCTCGTGGTCGAGACGCCAGACCGCGTCCGCGCGTTCCACATCCCGCGAAGCCAGGGCGTCGAGCACCTCCTTCAGGCGCAACACGACCAGCTCGCCCATACGCTCGATGGAGCTGGTCAGCGGCTTGGCCGGCTTGGCGTCGGCGATCGCCAGGCAGCGTTTGGCGATGTTCTTGGCCAGATCGCCGCAGCGCTCGAGATCGGTGCTGATCTTGATGGCCGCGACGATGCGGCGAAGATCTTCCGCCACCGGTTGGCGCAGGGCGATGAGCCGGATCGCCTTCTGCTCAATATCGACCTCCAGCGCGTCGAGGGCCGTGTCGCGCTCGATCACCGCTTGCGCGAGCGCCATGTTGAGCTTGGCGATGGCGCGGATGGCGTCGGCGACCTCGGCCTCGGCGAGCCCGCCCATGCGGGCGAGTTCGGCCGTGATCGTGTCCAGCTCGGCGTCATAGGCTCTTACGGTGTGTTCCATGGTCTTCCTAAACAGTGGTCTCGATGAGTCGCCATTGGCACGAATCGGTGAGAGCTGTGTGACGGTGCGCCGGACGGGTTATCCGAAGCGTCCAGTGATGTAGTCAGATGTCTTCTGCTGCTTTGGCCTCATGAAAATCTCCTCATGAGAACCGCTTTCGATCATCTCTCCTTCAAACATGAAGACGACTTGCTTTGCCACGCGCGCGGCTTGCTGCAGGTTGTGGGTAACAATGATGATTTTATATTGCGTTTCAAGTTGGGAGAGTAGTTCCTCGACTTTCGCGGTGGAGATGGGATCCAGGGCGGAAGTCGGCTCGTCCAGCAACAGCACTTCGGGGCTGACCGCGAGCGTACGGGCAATGCACAACCGCTGCTGTTGCCCCCCGGAAAGGGCGAGGGCGCTGTGCGATAGCTTGTCCTTGACCTCATCCCACAGGGCGGCCTGGCGAAGCGCCTTTTCAACCCTCTCGGCTTGCTGGGATCGGGAAAGCTTCTCGTAGTGTCGCATTCCGAACGCGACGTTCTCGAAGATCGAAAGAACAAACGGCGTCGCCTTCTGGAACACCATCCCGACACGGGCGCGCAAGGCGCCGAGTTCAAACGACTTGGCAAGGATGTCTTCGCCGTCGAGCAGGATCTGTCCGGTGGCTGTCTGGCCGGGATAGAGAGCATAGATCCGGTTCATCGCCCGCAGCAGGGTCGACTTTCCGCAGCCCGATGGGCCGATTATCGCGGTGGTGACCCCGGCGTCGAAATCCACCGTCACATCTTTGAGCGCGCGATTCTTCCCATAGAAAAAGTTCAGGTTCTTGACCTGAATTTTCGCGTCGAGGGTCCCGCCGCTGGCGGTCGGCAAAGCGGTCGAATCGCTCAGGTCGGTCACGCCTAGACCATTCATCGAGACGTCCTCTGTCTGAATAGGAGCCGCGCCGAAATACCGAGCACGAGAACGAACAGGGTGACGACCAACGCCCCCGCCCAGGCCAAGGCATGCCAGCTATCGTATGGGCTCATCGCATATTGGAAGATCACCACCGGGACGTTAGCCATCGGCGTGTTCGGATTGGCGGACCAGTACTGGTTGTTGAGCGCGGTGAACAGCAATGGGGCGGTTTCCCCACTGATCCGGGCGACGCCGAGGAGGAGGCCGGTGAGGATGCCGGTGCTGGCGGCGCGCATCAACACCTTACCGGTCACCTTCCAGTGGGGCAGCCCAAGCGCGAGCCCGGCCTCCCGCATGGGTCCCGGGACGAGCTGCAACGCCTCGTCGCTCGTCCGCACGATCACCGGAAGCAGAATGAGCGCGAGCGCGAGCGCGCCCGCGTATCCGGAGAAGTGACCTTGGGGGCGAACCATCAATTGATAGACGAACAGGCCGATGACGATGGAGGGCGCGCTCAACAAAATGTCGTTGACGAACCGGATGACCGTGCCCACGCGATTTCCGCGAGCGAACTCGGCCAGATAGATGGCCGCCAGGACGCCGACCGGGGTCGCGACAGCGACCGCCATCGCGATCATGACGAAGCTACCGTAGAACGCGTTCAGCAAACCGCCGTCGGA
>DATCEJ010000458.1:0-3351 GCA_036510135.1 Roseiarcus sp.
ACGCCCGCGCGTCGTGCTCAAGAAAGACGATGCGACCGGCGAGTGGCAGGAGCCGATCGAGGAAGTCGTGATCGACGTCGACGAGGAGCATTCCGGCGTCGTCGTGCAGAAGATGAGTGAGCGCAAGGGCGAGATGATCGAGATGCGCCCGTCCGGCGGCGGGCGTCTGCGCCTCGTTTTCCTGGCGCCGACGCGCGGCCTCATCGGTTATCTCGGCGAATTGCTGACCGACACGCGCGGCACCGCGATCATGAACCACCTGTTCCACAACTGGGGCCAATGGAAGGGCGAGATCGCCGGGCGCCGCAACGGGGTGCTGATCTCGAACGAGTCGGGCGAAGCGGTGGCTTACGCGATGTGGAACCTCGAGGATCGCGGCCCGATGATGATCGAGCCGGGCTGGAAGGTCTATCAGGGCATGATCGTCGGCCAGCACACGCGCGACAATGACCTCGAAGTTAACGTGCTCAAGGGCAAGAAGCTCACCAATATCCGCACCCATTCCAAGGACGAGGCGGTGCGTTTGACGCCGCCGATCCAGATGACGCTGGAAAAGGCGCTGGCCTACATCCAGGACGACGAACTCGTCGAGGTGACGCCGAAATCAATCCGCCTGCGCAAGGGGCGCCTCGACCCCAACGACCGCAAGCGCGCCGAGCGCGCAAGGGCGACCGAGGGGGCGACCCAGGGAGCCTGACGAAATCGGCCCGGATGCCGCGCAATCGCTATCACTCAGGCCCCGCCACCGACCATTTCGACGGCGTTCGCTTTTTCAACAATTCGCCCCCGACACGCGACAAAAGTCTTGGCGATCTCCTGCGCTGGCGCCGAACCTCTCGGCCCGCGCCCTGGCCGGATAGGGCGCCGGCGGCGCCGGTCACGCCCGTCGCGCGCAGCGCCGCGACGCGCATCACAATCGTCGGCCACGCGACCGTTCTCATTCAGACCTGCGGGCTCAACATCGTCTCCGACCCCATGTGGTCCGAGCGGGCAAGCCCGCTATCCTTCGTAGGCCCAAAACGGGTCTCTCCGCCTTCCGTCGCCTTTGACGACCTGCCGCCGATCGACGTCGTTCTCCTCAGCCACAACCACTACGACCATTTTGACGTCGCGACCCTCACCCGCCTTGTCGGGCGTGACGATCCTGTCATCCTCACGCCGCTCGGCAACGACGCCATTGTGCGCCGATCGATTCCCCGTGCGCGTCTTGCCAGCGGCGATTGGTGGGATCGTCGTCGCATCGCCGATGACGTCGAGGTCGCTTTCGTTCCGGCCCAGCACTGGTCGGCGCGTGGCGTCTTCGACAGGCGCATGGCGCTTTGGTGCGGTTTCGCCATCCAGGCCCGCGGCGAATTGATCTATTTCGCGGGCGACACCGGCTACGGCGACGGTAGCGTCTTCGGCGCGATACGGCGCCGCATCGGGCGCCCCGACCTGGCTTTGCTGCCGATCGGCGCCTATGCGCCGCGCTGGTTCATGCGCGAGCAACACGTCAACCCCGAGGAGGCGATCATGATCTTCGAGGCGCTGCAGGCCCGGCGCGCCATTGGCATTCACTGGGGCGTGTTTCGCCTCAGCGACGAGGGGTGGGCGGAGCCGCGCGAGGCGCTGGCGCGCGCGCTGGCCGAACGGAAAATCGAACCCGGGCGCTTTCCGGCGGGCGAGCCCGGCTATGTCTGGGTTGCGCAGGCCTGACCCGCGTGAGGCCGCTGATCGCACGGCTTGGACAATTGGCGTCGAGCCGCTAACTGTCGTTGGCTCGGCAATCCATCCATCGCGCGCCAATCGCAGTGCGTGGTGGCAAGTGGTGAAGCGACGATTGGGAAAGCGGAAGAACGTCATGCCGGCCGCCAAGATCATGCTCATTCGCCATGCGGAGAAGCCAAACGGCGACGGCGGCCCGGGGCTCATGCCGAGCGGCGTCGAGAACCCCAGGGCGCTCAATCTGACCGGGTGGAAGCGAGCCAACGCTCTGGTTGGCCTGTTCAATCCCGCCGACGGCGCCTTGCCGAGGGCGCCGCTCGCAAAGCCGAAAAGCCTGTTCGCTTCGGGATCGGACAGCCTGCGGCCAAAGCAGACGCTTGCGCCGCTCGCGACGGCGCTCAATCTCCCGGTCCGGACTTTCCTAAAGGGTCAGGAGCCTGAACTGGTTGCGGCCGTCAGGAAGGCCGAAGACCCGGTGCTTATTTCCTGGCGACACGAAGCGCTTCCCGTGATCGCCAGTCTCATTCAGGGCAGCGCGGAGGGCGTTCCGGCGAAATGGCCCGGTCATGTCTACGACGTCGTCTGGGTGCTCGACCTTCAGGCCTCCGGCGAATGGATTTTCGCGCAGGTTCCTGAACTCGTCATGCCGGGCGACACTGAAACGACGATTGGCCTCGACGAGTAGCGCGACTTCTTCGACTTGCGGCGAGACTCAACCGCGACCGCCGCGGGTCCGAGTCGTCTGAGCGTCGGCGATCGGATTTGGATCCGGCGTGATGTGGATCGACGGCGCCCAATAAGCGGCGATCTCGAGCAAGACCCCAGCAGCGATGTCGAATGGCGCGCTCGGTGGGAAAAGCACTGCGACGACATCGAGCGCGACCTCGGCGTCATCGGCGAAATTGCCGAAGTTGGCGCTGACCGCCGTCGTGAAATTCGCCGATCCCAGCTCGCTGACCAGAGTTGCGAGCATCCGCACTTCGCCGGCTGTCATAGCGTCGTGTCATCCTTTTCTATTCCAACAAGCTATATTCTACTTTCTGTTTTTTAGCAACAGATTTTTTCAAACTCATGGCGGAGCGGCCGCGAGACGCAATGTGCCTTCTGAGAAGAAGAGCAGTACAGTTACGCGGTTTCCGTAGGTGGACGCTGACGACAGATCTGTGACAGAAGGTCGCTCGGAGGATCAGCCTCGTGCGCATCCATCACCTCAATTGCGGGTCTCTCTGTCCGCGCGGAGGGAAGCTGTTCGGCGGCTCCGGCGGGCCGCTGTCGCCCGCGCCCATGTGCTGCCACTGCCTCTTGATCGAGGGCGACGACGGGATGATCCTGGTCGATTCCGGGCTTGGGGTCGAGGATGTCAACGAGCCGCGGCGGCTCGGATTCCTGTTCAACGCGATGCTGCGGCCGCGGCTCGACGTCGCCGAGACAGCGCTCAGGCAGGTCGCGGATCTTGGCTTCCGCCCGAGCGATGTTCGCCACATCGTGCCGACCCATCTCGACCTCGACCACGCGGGTGGAATCGCCGATTTTCCTGACGCTGCGGTTCATATTTTCGCCGACGAGCTTCGCGCCGCGTCCCATCGGTCGACCATCGGCGAGCGAAACCGCTACCGCAAGGTGCAGATCGCCGCGGTCAGGAAATGG
>DATCEJ010000459.1:0-2156 GCA_036510135.1 Roseiarcus sp.
CCACCCGGGCGTGAATGCGCTTGTCCAGTGCGGGGTTCTCTACGACGTGACGCGCAATCCGCGCACGATCATCAATTGCTATGAGCTCAAGTGACGACCCTGTCAGCGTGCAGCGAGCCTCGCGATGATCACATCCGCCGCGCTCTGCGCCGCGCCGCCAAGCCCGCTTAAGAGCTGCTGCAGCAGCGTCTTGCGCGCCTCAGTCGAGACTTCATAGAGGCGCGCGCTGTCGCGGGCCCGGAACAGGAGGTCGGCCCCCGTCATGATTTCGTCGACGAGGCCGAGCGCCAGCCCTTCCCGCGCCAGCCAATAGTCGCCATTGGCGACCCGGTCGATGTCGACTTTCGGGCGGCACTGCGCGACATGGGCCTTGAAGGCTTCGTGGGTCGTGTCGAGCTTCTCGCGGAAATGTTCGCGCCCGGCGGGCGTGATTTCTCCCAAGACGGAGACGGTGCGCTTGAACTCGCCCGCCGTCATCTCTTCATAGTCGATGTCGTTCTTCTTGAGCAGCCGATGAAGGTTGGGTGCCGGCGCCACGACGCCGATCGAGCCAACGATCGCAAAGGGCGCGGCGATTATGCGATCCGCCGCGCAAGCCATCATGTAGCCGCCGCTCGCCGCAACCTGGTCGACCGAGGCGGTGACCTTGATCTTGCGGTCGCGCAGACGCAAAATCTCGGCAGCCGCGAGGCCATAACCGGTCACCGCGCCGCCCGGGCTTTCGATCCGGATCAATGTTTCGTCGGTCTCTGGCCGCGCGGCGATGAGAACGGCGTCGATTTCCGCGCTAAGGCGTTTGACCGCGCTCGCCCGCATGTCCCCCTTGAAGGTCAGCACATAGAGGCGCTTTCCCGGCTCCTGGCCGCGGCGTGTCTTGACGGCCGCCTTGGCGTCCTTCTTGCGCCTCTTGGCAAGCGCCTTGCGTTCCTTCCGGTCGAGCAACTCGCCGTCCATGGCGTCGCGCATGTCGTCATACCGCTCGTCGAGCGAACGGACCTTGATCTCTTGGTCCTTCGGCTCGCTCGAGCGCGCGAGGCGCGCGATCAGCACGGCGAGGCCGCCGAACGCCGCGACGATGATCACGGCCTTGAGAAGAAAAGCGGCAATGTCCAGCCAGAACGCCATGCACGGGTCCGTTCACACGAAAGGTCTCGGGCAGCGCGTGTTTCATGACGGGGAGCGAATGGCAAGCCGCAGATCGGCGGCTCGGTTCTCGGCTTTACTGGCCGCCCAATCGAGCCACTGAGGCTTCCAGCGCCGCGATGATCGGCTTTTGACCCCTGTTTATCCTTATGAACGCCTCGTCGATCGCATACCATTCGGCCCGGTCGATCTCCGGGAATTCTACGATCCGTCCCGAGCGCGGCGGCCATTCGAGCGTGAACGTGTTGCTCTTGAGGAGCGCCGGATCGAAATCTCCCTCACAAGCCCAGGCGGCGATGGTCTTGCCGCCAGGCTGCTTGTGCGCTCCAAGGTTGAGAAACGCGCCTTCGACCGGCATGCCCGTCTCTTCGAGGAACTCGCGCTTCGCGGCTTCAAGCAGATCCTCCCCCTGGTCGACTAGGCCCTTGGGGATCGACCACGCGCCAAAGTCTTTTTTTGCCCAGAATGGGCCGCCCGGATGCGCGAGCATCACTTCAAGGCCTGCCGGACGGTGACGGAACAATAAGATTCCAGCGCTCAATTTCGCCATGCGCCAGAGGCTATGACGCCTCGCCTATTCGCGAAAGGGCGCGAACCATTTCTTGTTCGGGCCCCGCCGGTTCGCGACCAGCAAGTGTGTTGTCGAACTCTGAACTCCACCATGGACCGGTTGTGAAGGGCGCCGAAGATAGGATGGACGTCCCCCAAGAGTCGGATGACGAGGCCTATCCGTTACGCGGCGCGCGGTCTCGGGCTATTTCAGGCGCAGCCGGCGTGAAGCAAACCAGAGCGAGACCCGCGGCGCTGAGTATCGCTCATACGAAGAAGAGAGACTCGTAGCCGAATGCTTTCGCCAAACCGCCAGTCCCAAGAGCAGCGAGCACCGAGCCCAGTTGACCGGCGTTCGAAAACAGCGCCGCGGCGGTGCCGGCGCGGTGCGGCATCAGCGAGTGGAGGAAGCTGATCCCAAGATAGGTGACGAGAGCGATGCCGATCGCCCGCGGGATTTGCGC
>DATCEJ010000460.1:0-2885 GCA_036510135.1 Roseiarcus sp.
GCGTGCGACTGATGATCATGGCGCCGTTCCCTTCGCGAGGATGGACTCAATGTGACAGGCGTCGAGACTGATCTGCACGGGCGATCTCGTCGATGGACCCGGAACCTGCGCGCTGGCGAAGAGAGCCTTTGCGCGTGCCGCAGGAATGCCACGTCGCTCGCATAAATGCATGAGGCGCGCATGTCGGGCGGCCTCGCTCGAAACAACGTCGATTGCGTGAGCGGTCCGGCCAAGCGATGCTGCAAGCTCCGCGGCGAAAGCGCCTTCCCAGATGAGGATTTCGTCCGACGCCAGTTTGATCTCCAGTTTGCGCCCTTCGCGCCCCGCCGGAAGCATCAGCCTAACAGATTGGTTCGCGCGCTCTGCCGCCTTCGCGACCGCCGCTTTGAGACCGCCCATGTCGAAGGACGCCAACGCATACCGATCATCGTGGTCCT
Source organism: Roseiarcus sp. (assembly GCA_036510135.1). Lineage (GTDB taxonomy): Bacteria > Pseudomonadota > Alphaproteobacteria > Rhizobiales > Beijerinckiaceae > Roseiarcus. Next base: position 438 of record DATCEJ010000460.1, read on the forward strand.
GAATCCAGCGATCCGTGTGAATGATCCGCGCGCGGCGTCCCTGAAGGCGCAATTCCCGCTCGAGCGTCGCCGCGACCGTCGATTTGCCGGCGCTCGGCAACCCGCTAATGAACCAATCGTCGCCTGAAGCCATCGCGGCGATTTGAGGAGCCAGGAGATCCGCGATCTTTGGATAGACATCAAGAATGAAAGTGACTGCCTCCGAAATGTTCGCGACGGTGAATTTTGCTTCGTATGGATAGCGGCGGTCGAGCCCGCCATGCCCGGTCTCAACCAGAATGGCGGACACCTCCGCCGTCTCGGCCGCTCCAAGATCAGCCGTCGAGTCGCCGACATACCAGGAGCGGGCGAGATCGATGTTGAGATCTTTTTGCGCCTCGAAGATCAGGCCCGGCTCCGGCTTGCGGCAATTGCAGCGGATCTTGAGCTCTGTGCGTTCGCCCGGAAAGCCGCGATCGGGGTGATGCGGGCAGATATAGATTCGGTCGAGATAGGCGTGATCGCGGCCGATTTCCGTTTCCAGCCGAGCATGGATTCGGCGCAACTGCGCCTCGGTGACCTCGCCGCGCGCGATGACCGGCTGGTTGCTGACAAGGACTGTTCGCCACTCGGCCTCGTTCAGCCGTCTGATCGCGGACCCGGCGAAGGGAAAAACCTCGAGATCTTCGGCGCGGCGAATGAGTCCGTGTTCGACATTGAGGGTTCCGTCGCGATCGAGGAAGACGGCGCGCTGCGGCTCATTGAGCGAAGCGCGGCGGATTGCGCCGGACGTCAGCGCCTTGCGAACGCGCTGCAGCCGTTCGGGGGTGCCGGCGTCCTTGACGTATTCGGGCGAGGCATATCCACGCAATATCGCGCCGGTAGCCAGCATGCGCGGGAAAAGATCCTTGGCGAAATCGAGAGGACCAGCCGAGTCGACCCACGCGCGCAGGCTCTCGCGGCGCACGACATAGAGCGCGGCGTTCACGAGGTTGGGCAACCATGCGTCCGCCGGGTGGGGGTAGGCATGGAACGCGACAATGCGCCCGGATTCGTCGATTTCGACGAGGTCCGAATCGTGCGGATGGTCGTTGGGGTGAAGGAAAAGCGAAACGTCCGCGCCGGGAACCGCGCGATGCCAAGCCCAAAACCGCGTCAGATCGACGGCAAGCATCGTGTCGCCGTACATGACCAGAAATTCGGGCTCGAGCTCGCCGAGAGCGGCGAGGACCGCGCCCGCCGTTCCTCGAGGTTCGCCGTCGTCGATCAAGCGGACGGAAATCGGCAGGTCGACGCCCGCCAGCCATTCGCGAATCGCATCGGCCCTGTGGTTGACCATCACGAGTGCGTCGGTGAAGCCATGCGCGCACAGAAGTTCGAGCTGATGCAAAAGCAGCGGCTTGCCGCACACGTCGACGAGCGGCTTGGGCAAGCCTTTGAGCACCGAGGCGAGCCGCGTGCCCTTTCCTCCGGCAAGAATAACCGCCTCCTTCATGGCGGATTTTCCTGACGATTGATTTCGCCGATCGCGCGCCGGACGGCCTCGAGCGAACTGAGCTTCGGCGTCCAGCCCAGCGCAGAAAGTTTCGCCGTCGAATAGGTGAAGCAGGGTACGTCGCCGACCCACCCTTTGTTGTCCGCCCCGAACTTCAACCGCGCGCCGGGCGCAACCGCGGCAGCGGTTTCGCGGGCAATGTCGCGCACGTGGATTCCAGCGTCCGTCGGGCCGATGTTGAACACGTCGACTTTGGCGGCAGCGCGAGCTTGAATGAACACCATGGCGTCGACGAGTTCGTTCACGTGCAGGTAGGCCTTCCGCTGCGAGCCGTCGCCGAGCACGTCGAGATGATCAGGACTTGAACGCAGCCGGCGGACGAAATCGAGAATGACGCCATGCGTCGCCGGCAATCCGACCACGTTGGGAAAGCGAAACAGCAAAGCTCGGCCAAGGAATTTCTCCACCGCGGCGGTGATCATCGCTTCTGACGCAAGTTTCATGGCGCCGTAGTTCGAGATCGGAAACAGGGGACCGGTGCTCTCCGTCAGTTCCTGGTCTCCGAGATCGCCGTAGATCGCCGAGCTCGAGGCGAAGAGCAATTCACCAATCTTCCGCTCCTCCATGATTCTGAGGACATTGAACGTCGTCATGAACGTATCGCGCAAATCGACGCCAGGGTCCGCGATTCCCGCCGGAATGTCGGAATTGGCGGCGAGGTGCCACACCTCCGAGATCGCGCCAAGGTCGCCATGCGAATCGAGGCAGGATCGGAAGGCTTCGAGATCGGCAAGGTCGACGGCCGAGAACCTGAAGCTGTTCTTCTCGGTGAAGCGCGCGAGGTTGGAGGTTGTCCCGCGCGAGAGATTGTCGAGACAGATCACGGAATCGCCGCGCGAAAGGATGGAATCCACCAACGTGTTGGCGATAAAGCCCGCCCCGCCGGTCACCAAAATCGTCATCGCCGCCCAATC
>DATCEJ010000461.1:0-2147 GCA_036510135.1 Roseiarcus sp.
CGCCGAGTCCCGTCAACCAGCTCGCCGCCATAGCGCGCACGGGCGTCAGCACACGGGGTTGCACGTAGAAGGCCGGTGCGCCGTTGTGGTCGGCAACCTGCCTTGTGGCAGGCTTTCCGGCGAAGGGTGAACGGACTTTCAGTAACATGATCGGTCCTCCTGTGGAGTCACGGATTATGTGGACTTACGAAGGGGCGGATTCCTCGCCCCAACCTCGCGGGCTTCGCCGACGACAGCGACACTTGACGATGGTGCAGGAAGGAAGCGCAGCGGAGCGCGTCCGGTAAGCGTGCGTGCGTCCGGCGTACGGCGGAGCGCATCGCGGCTGCTCTCATAGTCCGCAGCGACCCGGTCGGCGCGCTTCTTTGTGTCGCCGATCAGTATCGCCATGTAGACCGAGGCGTGCGTGAACCACGCACGAACGACGACATAGCTCAGCTCAAACGTCATCAAAACAGCCATCATTAGCCATGAAAAGTGACGAGCGGCGGTCCCGAAGCGCGGGTCGGAATACACCTCCTCCAATGCGAGGTAGCTCATCAGCGCGTCATTACGATCGGGAATGAGGTGGCTTTTCCTCTCTTCGTCGATCTGGGCTGCTTCCCCCGCAAACGCGGCCTCTGCCGCTCTTACGTCAGCGCTCGCCTTGTCGAGCTTCTTCTGCGCTTCGGCCATCCGCGGCTCGTAGATGCTGATATCGGAAGCGGCCTTGGCGAGATCGGCGTCCGCCGCCGTCTTGCGGGCGAGGGCCTCGCGATACTGCGACCCCGCGCCGGCCTTGTATCCGGGCGCACCCTTCAACTCGCGGTCGGTTTCTATTCCATAGGCTTCCGCCCGTTGGCTGGCTGTCGCCCGCAATTGCCGGGCGGCATCGAGTACGCGGTTCATTTCCCCGGCGCTCGTTGTCAGCCGCTGCACCTCAGCTTCCAGCGTCCCAAAGCGCAAAGTCCGCTGCTCGCGAAGGCGCTCGGCGTACTGCTCCTCGATCTGGCGGTTCTTTCCGCGTACATCCTGTTCGAGCTGAGTCCTGATGGCGTCATGAAACATCGCCATCGATGCGCCGGTTGAAGTGGCCGTCGAGAGGACCACGGTCATGGCGAGGCGCATGGCCAGACGCCCATGCTCCCACCAACGACGCCGCGCGCCGGGCTGGCGCAGGACCCCCGTCAGACGCCAGTCCGCCGCTCCGATAGCCTGATCGATCAGGAACATAAAAACGCAGGCCAGCGCGCCAAAGGCTAAAGCGGCGGGCACAGTGACAAACTGCGCCCAGAATGCCGTCCAAGCGAGCCCGGTGACACCGGCGACCACCGAAAGCAGCAAAGCCTCGGAGACGACCGCGTAGCGATCCTGCCGAGGCGAAAGGGCAAGCAGATCGGGATTGCAGCGCACTAACACACACGCCAGGCGCATGATCGGGGAAAGGTTTTCGGGGGAATTGTTCATGGGATGTCTCCTTAAGTTAGAGTTCAAAAATTCAGGGTTCGTCGAGGCTGCCGATCACGCGGGGGATGGTGGAGAAGCGTTCTGTGTACCGGCGGCCATCCACGCCGATCGCGATCAGATGAAATTCCTCTTCCGTCGGCTCGATATCGACGACCATCCCGCCATCGAGCGCGACGCCATAAGTCTCACCACGCACCGGCGCTTCGATGAATGCCTCGCGCGCTCCGCTGACGCGCCAGTGGAAAGTGACGGCGGTTCCCGGGTTGCCCCATTGAACCGGGCGCTCGATCTCGATTCGCGGCACCGGAGCGGTCACTTGAACAGTGCGCGTCTGGACCGTCGTGGCGAACGGACCTTGCGCGACAAGGCGCAGGAGAATTGGACCCGTTCGCGTGGGACGCAGCATGAAAACGCCGGCGGATGTCCCCGGGTGCTCTGAACGCTCGTCGCCATCCTCGATTTGCAACGTGACAGAGGTTGCGGACGGCGCGTCCCAGACAACGGGAAGGCTGTCCCCGACGAAAGCTTGTCGCGCAACATCGATCTTCGAGAAATCCGGCGCGACGACCTGCGGCCTGATGCGAAAGTTATGAACGACCCGGCCCGGCTCAAGTGTCAGCGACACGACAAGCTCTGCCGGGGTCAACGGCACGATGCCGATCTCCGCATGCGGGGGAATGTCGCCGTCGAATAACTCCTCG
>DATCEJ010000462.1:0-2149 GCA_036510135.1 Roseiarcus sp.
GGCGCTGTCCTCACCCGCGAAGCGGGGGAGGGGGACCGCGCCATAGGGCGTCCGGGAGGACGCCCGTCTCTCTAAGGGCTGTGGCGCGGTGGAGGGGGCGCTGGCCTCGATCATTTCGGTCGCCATTCGCACGATTGCCTCGGCCGCCTCATCGGCGTCACGTATCGCCTCCAGCGCCGCAATGCGCATCACCGTAAGCCTGCGCGCCTTGAGCCAGGCGTCGCGGCTCGCGTCACGTTGCGATCGATCGCCCAAGTCGTGGCTCATCCCGTCGATCTCAACCGCAAGGCGAGCCTCCGCGCAGTAAAAGTCAAGCACGTAGCGCCCAATGGGATGCTGGCGACGGAAGACCGTCCCCGGCGTCCGCTCCGAGGGGAGGGTAATCCCGCCGCCGCTCATTCCTCCGGCATCCCCGCCTTGCGTAGGGCCTCATAGCCCCGGTCAAACATTTCAAGAAGGCGCGGATCTTTGCGCTCATTGACGCCGCCAGCCTTGCGATACGCTTTCCACGCCGCGATCGTCCTGGGATCGGTTACCGGAAGCGCGAGGTAACGTTGGAGCGCTTCACGCGCCTCCGTCTCATGACCAGTCAAAGCAAGCGCCGCGACGAGGGTTGCATGCGCGCTGGGAACGTTATTTGGATTGATCGCGATCGCCCGGCGGGCCGATTCGATCGCCTGATCATACTGCTTCAGCCCGAAATAGTCGGCCGCCTGGTTATTATACAAAAGAAACAGAGTTGGCTCGTGCGGACTCAGCCGAATCGCCTTGTCGTTAAATTCCAGGCTCTTTTCAAATTGCCCAAGGAACAGATAGTCTTGGCCCAGGCCTTCATCGGCGACCACCAGGGTGGGGTCCAACGCGAGCGCGCGTTCGTGCTCCGCGATCGCTGCGTCGAGGCTCCCCTGCGCGCGGAGTATGCCACCCTTTAAGGAGTGAGCCCTGGCATAGTTTGGATCGAGGGCGAGCGCTTTCGACACCAATTCGTCCGCCCGCCTGAGGTCGCCCTCGGGGGCGGCGCTGAGACCACGGGTGACCGAATACAAGGACTTGGCGGACAACCAGGTGAGGGCGCGGATGTTGTTGGGATCGATCGAAAGCGCCCGTTCACAGAGACGGTACCCCGCGTCCGATTCCTCGCCGAGATATCCGCCTCTCTGTATGACCGCCTGGCACTGGAGAGCCAAGTCCTCGGCGTCGGGATTTCCCGCGGGTGTCCGTTTGAGCCGGGCGGCCTCGGCCTCAGGGAGTTGAATTTCCATTGCGCGCGCGAGATGGGTGACGATCTCGTCCTGCGTCTGCAACAGATCGGCGCGGAGGGTGTCGAATTGTTCGGCCCAGAGATGTGCGCCGCTGTCGGCGTCGATGAGTTGGGCGTTGACCCTGACCTGATCTTTGCCGAGTTGCACCGAGCCTTCCAAAACGTAACGCACGCCTAAATCCTTGCCGATCGTCTTGGCGTCGACCGGCTTGCCCTTGAAGGTGAAGGCCGTATTACGCGCGATCACGAAGCTGTCGCGGATGCGCGCGATGCCGGTGGTCAATTCATCAGTCAGAGCGTCGACAAGGTAATCCTGCGCCGGATCGCCGGAGAGATTGGCGAAGGGCAGCACGACGATGGAAAGACGCTGCGCCGCCAGCGGCGGTGGCGCGTTCGAGACGACGGAAGCGGTTCGGTTGGCGCCAAAGAAATGCCATGCTGTGCCAGCGATCAGAATAAGCAATGCGGCGATCCCTGCGGCGAGCGGCGCCAGCCACGAGCGCCTTTTCGGCGGGGTACGCTCTACTGCCGTCGTGGGCGTTGCCTGCGCGGGCACGCCCACCAGTAGCGAATAGACGCGGATGGGATCGGCGATGTTCTTGAGCTCTTTTGGGCCGAGATCGCTCACCGCCGCATCGAGCCGCCCTTTTAGCTGGCGATAAAAGTCCTCCGACATTGAGATCGCGCCCGGGGCGCCAATGCCTTCCAGCCGCGCGGCGATATTGACCCCGTCGCCCATGAGGTCGCCGTCAGCCTCTTCGATCACGTCGCCCAAATGGGCGCCGATGCGAAATTCAATCCGCCTCTCGGGCGCGACGCCCGCGTTGCGCTCGATCATTCCGGTCTGCACTTCGATCGCGCAACGCGCAGCATCGACCACGCTGCGGA
>DATCEJ010000463.1:0-3007 GCA_036510135.1 Roseiarcus sp.
GACAAGCGGCGCCGCCTTGTCAACGTGGCCTAGCCGCCGCGCGCGATCGGTCGCCAGACGCGGCAGCCAGAGGGAGAGAAATCGCCTGGTCGTCAACGCCCATGTCCCCAAAAGTCATGTCTTCGAAAGTCATGTCCTGGCTTCGCCATTCGAGACGGATGACGCGCCCTGGGTCATGCACCTGTAGCCGCGATCGCTGATCGCGGACGCCGTCCATAGGGCGTTCGGAAGAACGCCCGTCTTTTGACGGGCTATCGACGGCGTCTACAAAAGGCCCCGCACGCGCGAGGCGCGCTTTGATGAGCCGCGCCCCGCAGGCGAAGGGCCCAGGCAGGTCGAGGCCGGCCGCGGCCGGGATCGTGGCGCTGGGGGCAGCGGCTATCTCAAAGCGCGTCTCGGCGGCGCTGGAGAGACGCTCCGCCTGGCCATAGGCGCTGGCCAGGATCAGAAGCGCCGGGACCTTACCCTTTCGCGCGGCGAGAAGCAGGCGCCGCGAGGCGGCGAGGCTATAGCCCTTGAGGCTCCAAATCTCGCCGACGACCACGGCCGGCGCGCCGCATTTAAGCGCCTCCTCGATCGCCCAGAAAGCCAAAGCCGCGTCGGGCGCGCGCACGAACACGAGACGGCTTAGGGCAAGGCCGTGGGCAACCAGGCCCGGCCCATAGAGCGCGCCCGATTCCTCGGCGGCGAAGCCTTCGCTGATGACAAGCGCCGAGGCCGGCCGCCGACTTAAGAACCCCGCGGCGAGCGCCAGCGCAAAGCCCATCGCCGCCGCTGCGTCCGCCGGCCGAGCGGGCGCGATCTCATGCAGAGCGTCGTCCGCAAGGCCGCCGCCGAGAGCGGCGTCGAAGGCGCGCGCGAGGGGCAAGCGCCGCGCGGGCCGCTCGCTTGGCCGGCCGGCCTCCGCCTCGATCTCAGCGATGGCGCGCCGCAGACGCGCCATCCCCTCCGCTCTGCCGCCTGGCGACATCCGGTCCGCGCCCTATGTTCGTCATTTGTTCTTGTTTTGGACCGGGAGTAAAGAAGAGTCAAGGCGAGCAGAGGCGGCTTTTAAGCCTAGCCGCCATTTTACCGGCGCCCCCTAATATTTTCAGTGCTTTACGACCTCTTTTACCGGCGCACGGCGCACTGCAAATCCGCGCTATGGTTTAATGCACGCATTGATACAACACATTTATGTTGTCAATCAAGCGCCGCCGGCCGAGAGGCGCCTAATCACCCCGAAAGGCCATGACGCGAATTTCCCGGTCCGGCTAAAACACCCGAGCTAGCAATTGGACTGCCCGCCACCTCTACGCTCTATGATCGTTTATCGAATGTTGGCAGCTCGTTCTACCGCAAATATTCGGCAGATTCCCAAATGGAGAATAGGCCTGACAACTGCAAAGGTTGCGATGCCCCATGCCCATAAATATGTGGCGCTCTGATTCATCCTGCGGATATTCTTCAAGAATATCATAACAAGCAAATCTATTGTCGTAATCCTCCATATCCGCCTCCATTCGATAGCTCATTACATTATCATCACAATTAGTAACCCTGGCATTTGTCCTGTTTAGCTAGTATTGTCAAGCGGATTCTGTAAGTGGTGAATCACCGTCGTGCTTGCCCAACTAGGGGAGCACAACTAGGTGTATGCCTCGGGTTACCGAGATACTTCCGTCGGGGAGCGTTAAGGACAAGGCGGCCCCGCCGTTTCTCGCTTTTACCCCGTCTGGAAATCGCCCGGTTGAGGCGGGGCGATGGGCGTGAACAGGCAGCGGTCGGGTTTCAAGTCGATGAGCGGCGTCCCATCGAGGCAATCGAGGCCTCGGACCAGGAGTGTCGGCCCCTGCCGTTCGACCAGAGCGACCAGCGCCGTGCCGATCGGGTTCGGGCGGACCGGCGAGCGCAGCGAAAATGTGCCGCGCGTCTCGCCATCGTTGGCCGGGCTTTGGCGCACAAGATCCCGGCGGGATTCGTGTAGCCAATAGAGGACCTCGATCCGCTCGTACGCCTCGATCCCGTCCAGCCCGGCAACCCAGGGCTCGGCAATTTCGATACGGCAGATGGGGCCATCGGCTCGTCCCTGGCGCGGACAGTTCAAGCGCGAGGCCCATGGCGTGCGAATGATTCCGATGAAGGCGAGCCCGGCGTCGAACGACTTGGGCGCCTCGACCGCGACCTCGTTTCGCCGGACTTCGTTCAACCTGACCATGATCCCAATGCCCGTTGCTTCACGCGGCCTCGGAGTCGCGCGACCTGGTTTCTATCGCCTTGCCGTTCTTGAGCGATTGGCGATTAAAGTCACCAAGAACAAAAAGTGAACATTTTCTGGCAATAACGCGCAACGGAGGCTATAATACGGAAAATCAGAAGCACAACGCATTTGCGTCTTGAGGTTCGCATGACTCAAATCAATCGCGGGTTTTTCTTCACACATGTGCGTCGAATGATGTTTTCGAACGTCTTGCAGCAATCCCAGGTCGACGGGATGAACGCAATTCTCGATGGATGGGAAGCAAAATTTACGGCCGATGATGATCGGTGGCTCGCCTACGCCCTTGCGACGACCTACCATGAGACCGATCAAAATATGCAGCCGATCAAGGAATATGGCAAAGGCCGGGGAATGCCATATGGAAAGGCTGATCCGACCAGCGGCCAAATCTATTACGGCCGCGGCTTCGTGCAATTAACCTGGGAACGCAACTACCAAACGATGTCGGATCAACTGGGGATCGACTTCGTTCATCATCCCGATCTGGCGCTGGAGCTCGACAACGCAACAAACATTATGTTCCTTGGCATGTCCAAGGGTCTGTTCACCGGCAAGTCGTTCAGCGATTACTTTTGCAAAACAAAAGAGGATTGGGTGACCGCGCGCAAGATCATCAACGGCCTCGATAAAGCTCAGGCGATAGCCCTCTATGGGCACAATTTTTACTCGGCGATCAGTTACACAACTGGTTGATACTTTCGCGCGCATGACAGGGAGCGGCTACCCCGTCACCTCGAGCGCAAGGCG
>DATCEJ010000464.1:0-4182 GCA_036510135.1 Roseiarcus sp.
GGCGGCCGGAACGGTGATCGCCGCGGGCGCGCGACCGTGCTCGGGCGCAATCCTGGTGCTGGTGTTCGCCATGGCGCAAGGGCTGTTTGCAGCGGGAATAGCGGCTAGTCTGGCGATGGCGATCGGAACAGCCGTGGCGACGGGCGCGCTCGCCTGGATAGCCGTATTCGCCAAGGCGACCGCGATGCGGCTTGCTGCGGGAGAAAATTCGCGCCTTGCGCTCGTCGCGAGGGGATTCGAATTCGCCGCCGCGCTCGCGGTGCTGGCTTTCGGCGTCGCGCTTCTGGTCGGTGTGCGCGGCGCCGCCTGACGAGCGGCGATACGTGGCAGCGTTTAACAAAAAAGCCGCCCCGAGGGGCGGCTTTTCTTGCTGTTGGATCGCTGCGCTCAGGCGGCGATCGCGGCAGCCTTGCGCGACGAGCGATAGCCGGCGAAACCGAGGCCGGCGAAGCCAAGAACCATCATCGCCCATGTCGAGGGCTCCGGCGTCGACAACGAAATCCCACCCGAAACATTGGTATCCAACGCCAGGTCTGAAGTGGCGACGACGACGCCGAACACTGCATCTCCGAGCCCGTTGCCAACACCGTTGCTGAACAGATCCACCACTCTTCCATCGCCGATGCCGAACATCAGCCCGTAAATATCCAAGACTGAACCATGCCCGTCGAAGGCGGACGCGGTCGGGGGCGCTCCGCCGGGCCAGAAGAGATTGTCGTAGGTTATGAAGCCACGGCTCTGAGCCGGCAGGCCGTTGGCGACCGCGAAGTGGCTGAAGTCGTCCGGCGCCAGGAGATTTGGCGGGACATCGAGCGGCGTGGCGTGGTTGATTGGCACCAGCGAGGTTACCGCGGCATTATCGATGCCGATGTTGGTGTCCGTAAACGTCCCGCTGACGCCAGTTATCTCAAACCCGGTTGTGGGATATTTCGCATCCGTCCCTGGACCGAAGGTTATCACAAGCGACCCGCTAACGCCCGCGCCATCGCTAAACGTGAGGGGCATCGTCGCGGCATGCGCCTGACCGACCAACGCCACTCCCGCGAGGGCAATCACCCCCGCCCAGTAACTCTTCCTCATTCGATATCTCCCTCTATTGCGCGCGCCATAGAAGCGGCGCCTGAGGAGGATTCCTCCAGCGTCCTCCCACATTGTCGTCTTGGAGCCAGTAACCCCGAAGGGGCGCGAGGTGGAACGTGGTCGAAAGTTTTTCACCTGTCAACTTAAGTTTATTTGATCGCGATCTGCCCCATGTCAAAGCGGAACTCCTGAGGAACGTTCGCTACGCTGCGGAAGCCGGCTTGGCCGCAGCCGCCTCGTCCTGCACGATATTTGGCTCTTTCACCGGGTTGGCGAGGTACGCCCCAATGCGGGCTGCGAAGGCGTTCGGCGTTTCGGCGAACAGCCGCTCGAACTCGACATTGGCGCGGCGCCTGAGCTTGTTCTGCTTAACGGCCATGCGGGCGCCAAGCTCTTCCAGCGCCTGCGGCTGCAGCTGGCCGTGCTCGGCCGCGAACGTTCCGAGCACGTGCAGATCGTTGAAGTCGCCAAGGTCCTCACGAAGATCGTTCAGGGCTTCCGTTTGCGCCTTGAGCGCTTCCGGCCACGCGCAGGACAGCAGCGAGACCTGGTAGCGCAGATCGACGACGCGGGCGCGAAAGGCATGCAGCGCAACCGGGTCTTCGCCGTCGAAGGCGAGGCGCCCGCGCTTGCGCGCCTGCCGGTAGGTGCGCGCGACAGCTTCGACGATGTCCTCCGTCCCGACAGCGCTCAAGTCCCATCCCTCGACGCGCCTGGCGATCGCCTTGAGCCGCGGTCGTGGCGCGCTGGCGGAGAGACCGCGACCGGCGCGCTGAGCCGCTTCCCGCTCGCGCGCGATTGCGGCCATCAACGGTTCGGAGACCTCGGGCGGAGGCTCGAGGCGCTGGACGCGAACCGCCATGACGTCGAGATCGCGGGTCCGGCCGATCTGGCGGCGCCTTGCCGCCAGCGCCGTAATCGTCACCCGCGCCGGCTCCCCAACGCAACGGAGAAAGAGCCGCGTGATCGCGCGGGCTTCTTTGAGGGCCTTGCGTACGTCATGGACCCGCTTCGGCGCCTCTTCGCCGGGGCCGGGAAACTGCGCCGCTGCGACACTCACAGCTCGAACGAGCGCCGCGCGGCAATGTTGCGGCCAGGCGTCGGGACGCATCAGCTAGGCTTGCTCCGCCTTAATCATTTTAGCCCGTTCGCGCAGTGCGAATTTCTGCACCTTTCCGGTCGACGTCTTGGGTATTTCCGCGAAGACGATGGTGCGCGGGCACTTATAGCGCGCCAGGCGCGCCTGGCACCATTCGATAAGTTCCTCGGCGGTCGCGCTATGCCCGGGCTTCATCTCGACGAAGGCGCAAGGCGTCTCGCCCCATTTGTCGTCGGGCCGCGCCACCACGGCGGCGAGCTGAACGCCCGGATGCGCAAACAAAGCATCCTCGACTTCGATCGAGGAAATGTTTTCACCGCCCGAAATGATGATGTCCTTCGACCGGTCCTTGAGCTGCACGTAGCCGTCCTTGTGCTTCACCCCAAGGTCGCCGGAATGGAACCAGCCGCCTGCCAGCGCCTTCTCCGTCCCCGCCTTGTTCTTGAGGTAGCCCTTCATCACAACGTTGCCGCGGAACATCACTTCGCCCATCGTCTCTCCGTCGGCTGGGACGGGCCGCATCGTTTCGGGGTCCATCACCTCCAGCGCCTCGAGCGCATGATAGCGAACGCCCTGGCGCGCCTTGAGGTGCGCTTGAGCTTCGTGGTCGAGCGCGTTCCACTCATCCTTCCAGTCGTTGACCACCGCCGGCCCGTAGACCTCCGTCAGGCCATAGAGATGCGTCACCTCGAAGCCGGCTTCGCCCATCGCCTGGAGCACGGCGGCCGGCGGGGGCGCCGCAGCGGTAAAGAAGTGCACGAGATGCGGCAACGGCCGCTTCTCGTTGTCGCTCGCGTTGATAAGGATCGACATGACGATCGGCGCGCCGCACATGTGAGTCACCTTGTGCTCGGCGATGAGGTCGAAGATCGGCTTGGCGCGCACCTGGCGCAAGCAAACGTGCACGCCCGCCTTTAGGCTGACCGACCAGGGGAAGCACCAGCCGTTGCAATGGAACATCGGCAGCGTCCAGAGATAGACCGGATGGCGGCCGACGTCGCCGGTGAGGATGTTGCCCGCGGCGAGAAGGTTGGCGCCGCGATGATGGTAGACGACGCCCTTGGGATCGCCGGTCGTACCCGACGTGTAGTTGAGCGCGATTGCATCCCACTCGTCGCCTGGCGCCGTTCGCTCATAAGCCTCGTCGCCCTCGCCGATCAGGACCTCGTAGTCGAGGCTGCCCAGCCGCTCACCGGGGCCGTCGTATTCGGGGTCGTCGTAGTCGATCACCAACGGCCGGACTTTGGCGCGCTTGAGCGCCGCGCCGACGACCCCAGAGAATTCACGATCGACGATGAGCGCCTTGGCCTCGCCGTGATCGAGCATGAAGGCGATCGAGGCCGCATCGAGCCGGGTGTTGAGCGCGTTGAGCACAGCGCCGCACATGGGGACGCCGTAGTGGCATTCGAGCATCGCGGGCGTGTTGGCGAGCATCACCGCGACCGTGTCGCCGCGCACGAAACCTCGCTTGGCGAGCGCGGAAGCGAGCTTCTTCGTTCGCGCGTGGAACTCGCGATAGTTGCGGCGCAAGGCCCCATGAACGATGGCCAGCCGATCCGGAAACACCGCGGCCGAGCGCTCGAGGAAGGTCAGGGGCGTCAGCGGCTGAAAATTGGCCGCGTTGCGATCGAGGTCGCGGTCATAGGGCGAAACGGACATCTCGCGGAGCTCCCACAGCGCTTCGAGGCGATCATAGCGCGCCTCTGCAAGCTTTGGGCGAGAGAATCGCAATCCTCACAATCGAAAGGCGAAGAACCGAAAGCCCAGGAAGGTCAGAACCATCGCCGCTCCGCTGCCGGCGGCGACGAACAGCGGCAGGATCGCCGGCGTCACCCCGATTCCGATGCGGGGGGCCAAGGCGACACAGACCGAATAGACGGAATAATTGACCGCGAGCCCAATGGAGGCAACGCCGCAGTAGCGAAGGAAGGACCGGAAGAGCGGCGCGCGAGAGTGGCGGAAGGTGATCAACCGATTGAGGGTGAAATTGACGATCGTAGCGA
>DATCEJ010000465.1:0-19461 GCA_036510135.1 Roseiarcus sp.
GAACCCTGAGCGCGCTCGCGGGTGTCGGCGCACTCGACACGACTGCTCCTAGCCGGTGATATGCGCGGTGGGCGCCCCGCAGAATTGACAAGCTTTGCAATCCTAGTGGATTGAATCTAACGCTTGGTGCCCGCGCCTGACGGCAGCGATGATTTTGTTTGGGTCGGCTGTCCATGTGAAGGGCTGCGATTGCTGATTGTGCTCTTCGAGGAAGCGGTTGATCGCGGCTTGCAGGTCGGCGACGGAGCGAAAGACGCCCCGCTTGAGCCTGCGCTTCGTGAGGGTCGCGAAGAAGCCCTCGACGGCGTTGAGCCAGGAGGCCGAAGTCGGTGTGAAATGGAACGTCCATCGCGGATGGCGTTCGAGCCATCCGCGGACGTTGGGATGCTTATGGACGGCGTAGTTGTCGACGACGGCGTGGATCGTCTTGCCCGCGGGCGCCTGCTTCTCGATGACATTGAGGAAGCGAATGAACTCCTGGTGGCGATGGCGCTGCATGTTACGGCCGATTACTGTGCCGTCGAGGACGTTCATCGCGGCGAACAGCGTCGTCGTGCCGTGGCGCTCGTAGTCGTGCGTCATCGTCCCGGACCGGCCCTTCTTCAAGGGCAGTCCGGGCTGCGTGCGATCAAGCGCCTGAATCTGGCTCTTTTCGTCGACCGACAGCACGATGGCGTGTGCGGGCGGATCGACATAGAGCCCGACGACGTCGCGCAATTTGTCGACGAAGCGCGGGTCGTTGGAAAGCTTGAACTGGCGCATCCGATGCGGTTGCAGACCATGGGCGCGCCAGATGCGCTGGACCGAACTTACGCTGAGCCCCGCCGCCTTCGCCATCAGGACGCCGGTCCAATGGGTCGTTTCCCCGGGCGGTTCCCCGAGCGTCAGCGTAACGACGCGCTCGGCTGTCTCGGCGCCCAGCGGCTTGATGCGCGAGGGACGCGTCTTGTCGCGGAGCAGGCCGTCGAACCCCTCCTCGATGAAGCGCTCCTGCCAGCGCCAAACGCAGGTCTTGGACTTGGCCGTGCGCCGCATGATCTCATTCGTGCCGACGCCCTCGGCGGTCAACAGCACGATTGCAGCTCGCCAGACGTGCTTCTGCGGCGCGTTGCGGTCTTGAACCTGGGCCTTGAGCCGACGAATGTCGGCGGACGAAACGGAGAGCGATTTTCCTGCGCGCATCGCGCAGACTCGCACGTCCGCCCCGCATCGGTAATCCTATCCAGGACTCAAATGTCAGGTTCGATCCACTAGTCAAGGGCAGTCGCCCAATGTTCGCCTGCACGGTCCTAACCCTTTTTCCCGCCATGTTCCCGGGCCCGCTTGGCCAGTCCCTGGCTGGCGACGCGCTGGCCCGGGGCTTGTGGTCGCTGGAGGCGCGCGACATTCGAGAGCATGGGCTCGGGCGCCATCGGGCGGTCGACGATACGCCTGCAAGCGGCGGCCCCGGCATGGTGATGCGGGCGGACGTCGTGGCCGCGAGCCTCGACGCGGCGCTCGAGTCGGATGATCCGAGGCCACGCCTCATTATGAGTCCGCGCGGCCAGCCTTTCCGCCAAGCGCGAGCTCGCGAATGGGCGGCGGGGCCTGGCCTCGTCATCCTCTGCCCGCGCTTCGAGGGCGTCGACGAGCGAGTCATCGAAGCGCGCGGGCTGATCGAAGTGTCGATCGGCGACTATGTGTTATCAGGAGGTGAAATCGCCGCGCTCGCCATTCTCGACGCCTGCGTGCGCCTCGTTCCTGGCGTGATGGGCAAGGAGGAATCGGGCGCCGAGGAGAGCTTCGAGCGCGGGCTGCTCGAATATCCGCACTACACCCGCCCGCGCGAATGGGAGGGCCGCGCAATTCCCGAGGTGCTGCTCTCCGGCGACCACGCGAAGATCGTGGCCTGGCGTCGCGCCGAGGCCGAGCGCATCACGCGCGAGAGGCGCCCGGACTTGACTGAGGATTAGGGGCGCCCGATTCGACTGGATTTTAGTTTTGTTTCTCGGCAATTGCCGGATTTCTTAAAGGCCGCGCTCTTTGCGGCAAAACACGGATTTTTTGGAGGCCGGAATGCCGGCATGGGTTGAAGACGCACAACAGCTGACCGAGCTCAGAGACTTAAGCAGCTCTCAAAGCTCGGTCTTGCTTCGGACGACGGAAGTCGAAGAGTTCCTGTCCAACCTCAATCTGTCTTCTCACGCTTTGGTGGCGCCAAAGGGATTTGGGAAGACCCTTGTTCTGAAACTCAAGCGCATTTCATTGCAGGAGAACGACTATCGCTGCTTTCCGTTTTCGCCAATCGTCGATCGCCCGAGCAACAAGCCGCCGATCCTGCCGAATGAAATCATCAACGTTTTGGAGAGCAGCGACAATTGGGAGACGCTGTGGAATCTCGCTTTCTCGATATGCCTGATCAAGGGGTTCCAGGACGATCGCGACGTTCACCAGCAGCTTGAAGAATTACTGGAGTCGAAAGATCTACCGCCGACGTTGTTAAACATCCTGACCCATCCGCACATTACGCGGCCGTTCGACATCCTCCACGATTGCCTGGCTGCGCAGCGCAACGAGCTATTTTCCATCATGCGCGCGGCGCAGCAGGTCACGCGCATCTTCGCCACGATACATAAGCAAGCGGGGATATTCGTCGACAATATCGACGAGTACCTGATCCATTACATCAATTTTTCCTATCTGCGCCGAAATGAAGTCCACGAACGATTTGTCCGCATCTGGCACGCAGGTCAGATCGGCGCGTGGCTCGCTTTACGCCGCCTGCACGGGATCAATCCCCATGTGCGAATATTCGTATCGATCAGAAAGGAGGCTTATCAGCACGCCGCGCAGAACGAGCCGCAATTCTCCAACCTCAGGTCGTTTCGAAGAGAGCTGCGCTACCGGATCGAGGACATAAAACAAATCATCGAAAACAACATCGCCATTGCTTCAAAGAGCGATCTTGTCGACAGGAGCAGTGAAGATCCCCTGTTGCGTTTTCTCGGGCCGAAGAATGAATTCGTCGCAAATGCGGGAACGGCACGGCAGGAGCGCGCGATCGATTATTGGACTCGCCACTGCTCGCTGAGGCCGCGCGACGCGATCGTCATCGGCAAGGAGATCAGCCTGATTGGTGTCAAGAGACGAAGTCAGCAGGAAATTCGCAACGCGATCAACTCGGCTGCAGCGGAGAGAGTTGAAACACTCTTCAATGAGGTCGCGCCCTTCTTCAGCGGCTTGTATCCGGAAATTTTCCCCCAAGTCGTCAAATCCAACGTGTTGACATATGACGAGCTCGTCGAAGCGTCCACGGCTTACGCGGACATCGCCGCGAGACAATACGAGATCGAAACCGAGGCTGCGCGCCACCCTTTCTGCGCCCTCTATGCATTGGGGCTGGTCGGAATCGTCCAACAGAGCCGGGACGATCCCGCCCGACTCGTGCAAAAGTTCGCCCCGGTCGGGGAAATCGCCTTTGGCAAGATCCATGTCCTGCCGCACGCCGAGACGTATCTCATCCATCCGTCGCTCAGCGACTTCATCACGCGACGAAACGTCGGCTTTCTCAAGGAGCTGAACAAGCACAACGTCATCGGTGATGAGCTGGAATGGCGGCCCGAGGAAAGCATTCGGTTTGTCGCCGTCGGCGATATTCGTGGCTACCGGGAGAACGTCGTCCAGGTCGCCGGGAGGTCGCAGACCTTCGACAAATATTGGCGCGATCTGTTCCGGCAGTTCACGCGCGATTTGGACTACGCAAATACGTCCGCCGGCGACCATCTGGTTCTGGCCGATCGAACCCCTGGGAGATTGTTGCGCGCCGCGCGCGGGCTCAGCGGCCAGCTTTCGGCCTCCGGATACAATTTGCAGATCAGAATGGGCGCGCACAGCGGCTTCTGGAAACTCAATCCGGCTCTCGAGGGCGCGCAGCACCCGGAAATCTCCGACATCGTTGTCGTCGCCGCGCGCATCGAGCCGCTCGCCAAACCAGGCGACATTCTTCTGTCCCAGCAATTCGTCGATGACGCCCGACGGTACGGCTACCGCTTCGAGGACGAGGATCCCTCGCTTGTTGACGATGCCTATGTCGGCGCACAGCGGTACCAGGCGGGAGCCGGAGTGTTGATCTCGAAAGAAAGCGAGACTGCTCAACACATCCCGATCTATCTGTTCGGGAACGCCGCCGACGCAAGGCTCTAAGGATTGGCGGCGGCTTCGCTCCTTGCTCTCAAGCCGCGGCCGCCACTCAAGACGGGCAGAAGACGCGAAGCCGATGTCCGTCGGGGTCCGCGGCGAGGAAGGTCCGGCCAAAGTCCATCGTCACGGGTTCCTGTAGAATCGTGACGCCTTTGCGCTTCTGATTGGCGCAGAGGGCCTCGACCTCTTCATCTGTCCCGACCGCCATCGCCAATTCGCCGGCGTCGTTTGCGCCGCGCGGCTGAGGCCCAACATCGTGACGCGCCCAGAGCCCGAGCCTGAGGTCAGGCGACAGTTCGAACATGGCGAAATTTGGCGAAGAATCGAGCGGCTGGCGGTCAAGCAACCGGGCATAAAAAGCGGCGCTCGCCTGAGGGTCATCGACATACAGCAGGACGAAATGGGGCAGGGCCATGGATCGCTCCTTTTCTTGAAGAGAGCACGATCCTGGCGTAAGGCAGCGTCAGATTCTGTCAGCAGCGTTACTCTGGCGGTTCGATGCCTTCGCTGAGGCGCCACTCTTTCAGCAAACGTTGGCGGCTCAGAGGATAGCGCGCTTCGAGCGTTCGGCACGAGGCGATACGGTCGGCGCGAAAATGGCGGAACCCCTGCCTGAGTTCGCACCAGGCCATAACGACGCGCGCCTCA
Organism: Roseiarcus sp.; assembly: GCA_036510135.1. Lineage (GTDB taxonomy): Bacteria > Pseudomonadota > Alphaproteobacteria > Rhizobiales > Beijerinckiaceae > Roseiarcus. The sequence goes on from DATCEJ010000465.1 coordinate 4,828, forward strand.
TCGAAATATCCGACGCCGAACGGCCAGATCGTGCGTTCGGTCGCGGCGCTCTGCGCGTCACGGTAGGCCAGCGCAAGCTTGCGTTCGGCCCGGATCGCGGCGCGGATCGGGGCAAGGTCAAGCGCACCCGCAACCGCGGCTTTCCCTAGCGGCACAACGAGGGTCGACGACTCGAGGTCGTCGCGCACGCGCGGCGGCAGGACGGCGGAGATCTTGGCGACCGCGTCGCGCGCTGCGATCGCGAGCTTTTCGTCGGTCCGCGCTTCGACCCAGCGGGCTCCCAGAACGAGCGCCTCGATTTCCTCGCCGCTCAGCATCAACGGAGGAAGCCAGAAGCCTGGCTTCAGGACATAGCCCAGTCCCGCTTCGCCCTCGATCTCCGCTCCTTGCCCCTGCAAACTCGCGATGTCGCGGTAAAGCGTTCGCAAGGAGACGCCGAGCTCCTCGGCCAGGACTCGGCCACTGATGGGTCGGCGCCGGCGCCTCAGCGCCTGCAGAAGCGCAAGAAGCCTTTCCGAGCGCGACAATCTTTGTCGGGGCTCCCGTCTGTCAGCGCGTCGGCACCGGCTGCTCGCCGCGGTAGTCGTAGAAACCGCGCTGAGTCTTGCGGCCGAGCCAGCCGGCCTCGACATATTTCACCAAGAGTGGGCAGGGGCGATATTTGGAATCGGCCAGCCCTTCGTGCAGCACCTGCATGACAGCGAGGCAGGTGTCGAGGCCGATGAAGTCGGCGAGCTGCAGCGGCCCCATCGGATGATTGGCGCCGAGCCGCATGGCGGTGTCGATCGCATCGACCGAGCCCACGCCCTCGTAGAGCGTGTAAACCGCCTCGTTGATCATCGGCAGGAGAATTCGGTTGACGATGAAGGCGGGAAAGTCCTCGGACATCGTCGCCGTCTTGCCGAGCCGAACGACGAAGTTCTTCGCGGCCTCGAACGTCTCATCCTTGGTGGCGATGCCGCGGATCAATTCGACCAGTTGCATCCGCGGCACCGGATTCATGAAATGGATGCCGATGAAGCGCTCGGGATTGGAGGTCACCGAGGCGAGTCGCGTGATCGAGATCGAGGAGGTGTTCGACGCGACGATCGCGTCCGGCTTGAGAAAAGAGCGGAGCGCAATGAAGATTTTGCGCTTGACCTCTTCGTTCTCGGAGGCTGCCTCGACGACGAGATCGCAGTCGCCGAGCTTGTCGAGGGTCCGCGCCACCTGAATGCGATCGAGGATCGCCTTGCGCTCCTCTTCGCCCATCTGTCCCTTGGCCACCTGGCGCGACAGATGGCCGTTGATGGTCGCTAAAGCGGCATTGATGCGCTCCTCGGCGACGTCGGTCAGCGAGACGGTCATTCCTGCCTGAGCGGCGACCTCGGCGATGCCGGCGCCCATCTGGCCGGCGCCGATGACGCCAACCGTTTCGATGTTGAATGTCATTTTTCTTTCCAGCGAACAGACTACACCGCGTCGCGATCATAGACGACCGGCCACAAGCGTCCAGTCGGACGCTGGACTTTTCGCATGGCCGGACCTCAGCGCCCGATCTTCGCGAGCTCCGCGGCAAGTTCGGGCAACGCGGTATAGAGATCGGCGACCAGGCCGTAGTCAGCGACCTGGAAGATTGGAGCCTCCTCGTCCTTATTAATGGCGACGATGACCTTCGAATCCTTCATTCCCGCCAGGTGCTGGATCGCGCCCGAGATGCCGACCGCGATATAGAGGTCCGGCGCCACCACCTTGCCGGTCTGGCCGACCTGCCAATCGTTGGGCGCGTAACCGGCGTCGACCGCGGCGCGGGAGGCGCCCATCGCCGCGCCCAGCTTGTCGGCGATCGGCTCGATATAGGTCTTGAAATTTTCCGCCTTCTGCATCGCCCGACCGCCCGAGATGATGATCTTGGCCGAGGCCAGTTCCGGCCGGTCGGACTTGGCGAGCGCCTCGCCGACAAAGGACGACACCGCCGGATCGGCGGCGGGCGCGACGGTCTCGATCGACGCCGAGCCGCCCTCGCCGGTCGCGGCGAAAGAGGCGGTGCGCACGGTCACGACGATCTTCGGATCGGTCGATTCGACGGTCTGGATCGCGTTGCCGGCGTAGATCGGCCGCTCGAAGGTCTTGGGACCGATAACCTTGGTGATATCGGAAATCTGCATCACGTCGATGAGCGCCGCTGCGCGCGGCGCAACATTCTTGGCGCTGGCGGTTGAGGGCGCGAGGATAGCGTCATAGCCGGGCGCGAGGTCGACGATGAGCGCCGCCAGAGGCTCCGCCAGCCCGTGCTCGTAACGGGGATCGTCAGCGACCAGGACCTTCGCAACGCCTTGAAGTTTGGCGGCCGCCTCTGCAGCTCCGCCGACATTGGAGCCTGCGACGAGAACATCGACGGGCTGACCCAGCTCGAGCGCCGCGGTGAGAGCCCGTGCAGTCGCATCGTTCAGTTTGCCGCCCGCGACTTCCGCCAGAAGAAGAGTCGCCATTGTCAGATCACCCCGGCTTCGTCGCGCAGCTTGGCGACCAGCTCCGCCACCGATTTGACCTTGACTCCGGACTTGCGGCCAGGGGGCTCAACGGTCTTCAGCACCTTGAGGCGGGGCGAAACGTCGACCCCGTAGTCGGCCGCCGTCTTCTCCTCAATTGGCTTCTTTTTTGCCTTCATGATGTTGGGCAGCGAGGCATAGCGCGGCTCGTTCAGGCGCAAATCGGTGGTGACGATCGCCGGCAGCTTCAACGACACGGTCTGCATGCCGCCATCGACCTCGCGCGTGACTTCCACGGAGCCGTCGCCGATGACGACCTTGGAGGCGAACGTGCCTTGGCCCCAGCCGGTGAGCGCTGCAAGCATCTGTCCGGTCTGGTTCGAGTCGTCATCGATCGCCTGCTTGCCCATGATGACAAGGCCCGGCTGTTCGGCGGCGACGACCCCCTTGAGCAGCTTGGCGACCGTCAGCGGTTCGACGAGCCCCTCGCTCTTGATGAGGATTCCGCGGTCGGCGCCCATGGCGAGCGCTGTGCGAATGGTCTCGCCAGCCTGCTGCGGGCCAATCGAGACAATGACCACTTCGGTCGCCTTGCCGGCTTCCTTTTGCCTCAGCGCTTCCTCGACCGCGATCTCGTCGAACGGATTCATCGACATCTTGACGTTGGCGAGTTCAACTCCCGAGCCGTCCGACCTGAGGCGGATCTTGATGTTGTAGTCGACCACCCGTTTGACGGGCACGAGGATCTTCATCCGCGCCAGAACTCCTGCCGAACTGGGCTCTCGCCCAAGCTAATTCGAGGCCGAACCCCTAATCGTGGCTCCGGCGCGAGTCAACGCAAGCGAGGAATCCGTGTCGACGTTGCGCCAAGGCGCAAATCCGCAGGGTTGAGGTTGCGGTCAGCTTGTGCGGCGCCATGCAGAAATCGTCGTGAAGAACACGCGCCCTACCGCTTTCGCGAATTGTCGCCGCGACAGCACATGGGCAATCCTTGGTCAGCTCTCGCGCGATTGACAGAACCGGAATTCTAACGCCAAGTCGCGGAAAGAAAGTAGAGGAGTAACTGCCGGTCGAGATTTGGGGGAAGGGCGCAATCTAGAGAGGATCCAAGCCGATGAGCGAACTGGATTATTGGAACGGGCGCCTGATCAAGAGAGCCATCTCGCGCCGCGAGTTCATGGGCCGCGCCGCCGCGCTTGGCGCCTCCAGCGTTGCGATTTCGACCATGCTGGCGAGCGCCGATGCGATTGCCGCCGACACGCCGAAAAATGGCGGAGTGTTGAGACTCGGCCTCGCCGGCGGCAGCACCACCGACAGTCTCGACTTCCGCACGACGACCGACTCTGTGATGATCGACTCCAACCATGGCATCTGGAACTGCCTCGCCGAATGGGGACAGGACGGAAAACCGCATCCGGAACTGGCGGAGAGCTGGGAGGCGACCAACGGCGCCAAGGATTGGGTTGTAAACCTGCGTAAGGGTGTGACCTTCTCGAGCGGCAAGGAATTCAGTGCCGACGACGCGCTCTACTCGCTCAACCTTCACCGAGGCGACACGAAATCAGGCGGCGCCACTTCGGTCAAGGGCGTCACCGACATCAAGAAGCTCAACGAACACCAAATCCAGATTTCCCTCTCCGCTCCCGACGCCGATTTCCCCTATGGGCTCACCGATTATCATCTGATGATGGTTCCGGCCGGTTTTAAGGATTGGGCGAAGCCGGTCGGCACGGGGGCTTTTGTGCTTGAGAATTTCGACCCGGGCGTGCGGATCCGGCTTAAGAAGGCGCGGCCTTATTGGAAGGAAGGGCGCGGACATCTGGATGGCGTTGACGTGACCGTCATCAACGACGGCTCCGCCCGCCTGAACGCGCTGATCTCGGGCCAGATCGACGCGATAAACCGGGTGGACCACAAGGCTGTCGCCCTCCTGTCCAAGACTCCAAGGATCGAGGTTGTGCGCGCGCCGGGCGGCTGGTTCTCGGTTCTCGCGATGGAGGTCGACAAGCCGCCTTTCGACAATCCCGATCTCCGGATGGCGTTGATGCTCGCCGCCGATCGCGAGCAGATGCTCAAAGCCTTGTTTAGCGGATATGGCGCCGCCGGCAACGACCATCCGATCCCGCCGACCGACCCCTACTTCAACAAGGAGCTGCCGCAGCGCAAATACGACCCCGAAAAAGCTGCCTTCCATTTCAAGAAGGCGGGCATCACGGATCCGAAGATCATCCTGCAGGCGTCAGACGCCGCATTCAATGGCGCGGTCGATCAGGCCACGCTCTTGCAGGCGAGCGCGGCGAAGGCCGGAATTAAGGTCGATGTGAAGAAAGAGCCGGCCGACGGCTACTTCGACAACATCTGGCTTAAAGCGCCTTTCGTCAGCAGCTACTGGGGCGGACGGCCGGCGGCGACGCAGATGCTCGCCGTCGCCTTCCAGGCGAGCGCCCCGTGGAACGAGACGCACTGGAACGACGCGCAATTCGAGAAGCTGCTCTCAGATGCACGGGCTGAAACCGACGAGGCCAAGCGCAAGCCCTACATCTGGGAGATGCAGGCCATTCTCAATGAGCGCGGCGGCGCGCTCATTCCGGTGTTCCGCGACTGGCTGGACGCGCATAATCAGAAGGTCGGCGGCCACACGCCCCACGGCGGCTATGACATGAACAACGGCTGGATCATGGAGGACGCCTGGCTGAAGTCATGATCGATGGCGCAATGAGGAAGAGCGCGGGGGACGGCGTAATTTCCCGCGCGATGCCCTTGCGGTCGTAATCCGGACCGAGGTGGAGAAAGGGCGCCCATGCTGAAGCTCGTGCTCAACCGTTTCGGCCTCGGAATCCTCACCCTGTTCGCGGCGTCGGCGCTGATCTTCATCGGGACGGAGATCCTGCCCGGCGACCTCGCCTCCGCCATCCTGCAGAACACCGCCACGCCCGAGACGCTCGCCAAGATGCGGCTCGATCTCGGGCTCGACCAGCCCGCCTATGTTCGTTTCTTCCAATGGCTGTTTGCGGCGCTGCACGGCGATTTCGGCAAGTCGCTCGCCAATGGGCGCGACGTCTTGCAGGAGATCGCGCCGCGCTTCGCCAACACGATGTTCCTGGCGGCTTACGCGGCCATTGTTGCGGTTCCGTTGGCGATCGGCCTCGGACTGCTGGCGGCAATCTGGCAGGGCGGAATCTTCGACCGGCTCGTGAACGTCGTGACGCTGATGACGATTTCCGTACCGGAATATTTTCTCGCTTATCTCCTCATCAAATACGTCGCGGTCGAACTCGGCTGGTTCCCTTCTTTGGCGAGCGTCTCGTCTGACACGCCGTTCCTCGAACGGCTTTACGACACCTTCCTGCCGATGCTTACTCTGGTTCTCGTGATCGTCGCTCACATGATGCGAATGACACGAGCCTCGGTGCTCTCAGTCATGGCGAGCCCTTATATCGAGATGGCTATTCTCAAGGGATTGAGGAAATCGCGCATCGTCGTTCGACACGCGCTGCCGAACGCGCTGGCCCCGATCATTTCGGTCGTCGCCCTGAACCTGGCTTACCTTATCGTCGGCGTCGTCGTGGTTGAGACTGTGTTCGTCTATCCTGGCCTTGGCCAATTGATGGTCGACGAAGTGTCCAAGCATGACGTGCCTGTCGTCCAGGCCTGCGGGCTTATCTTCGCCGCGACCTTCATTCTGCTCAACATGATCGCCGACATCCTCGCCATTCTTTCCAATCCCCGGCTTCGCCAGCCGCGCTGATCGGGCCTGTCGGGCGCGACAAAAGAAAGGCCGTTATGCGTATCCGCGGCTATAAAGTGAGCGTCATCGCGCAGATCGGCATCGTCATTGTCGTCGTGAACCTGCTCGTCGCCTTGCTGGCGCCGCTCATCGCGCCTTTCGATCAGGCGACTCCGGTCGGGGACGCCTGGGCGGAGCCCGACGCGCAGCATTGGCTTGGACTCGACAACCTCGGACGCGACATCGTGAGCCGTCTGATCTATGGCGCACGCATGTCGATCGGCCTTGCGCTGGTCATAACCGCCCTTTCATTCCTCATTGGCGTCATCACCGGATTCGCTGCAGCGGTCACGGGAGGGTGGGTCGATCAAGCGCTGTCACGCATCGTCGACCTTTTGTTGTCCATGCCGACGCTTATCTTCGCCTTCGTCATCCTCTCGGTGCTCGGCACGGCGCTGCCCGTGCTCATCATCACAATCGCCATCCTCGATTCAACCAAGGTGTTTCGGCTGGCGAGGTCGGTGGCCGTGAATATCGTCAGCCTGGAGTTCGTCGAGGCGGCTCGCCTGCGCGGCGAAGGGTGGTGGTGGATCGTCACGCGCGAGGTTCTGCCCAATGCGATCCCGCCGCTGACGGCTGAGTTCGGCTTGCGTTTTTGTTTTACATTTCTCTTCATCGCGGCGCTGAGTTTTCTCGGGCTCGGCGTGCAACCGCCTGACGCCGACTGGGGCAGCATGGTGAAGGACTACCGCGACATGATCAATTTCGGATCCGCGGCGCCGCTGTATCCGGCAGCCGCGATTGCGATTTTGACCATTGGCGTCAACTTCATCGTCGATTGGATGCTCTCGATTCATTCCAGAGGCCAGGGGGAAGGCGCATGAGCGAGCAGACTCTGACAAGGGATGATCCTATCGTGCTTGATATTCGCGGCATGCGCGTCGCGGTGCGCACGGATGCTGGCGACGGGCCAGTTCTCGTCGATGACGTGTCGCTGCAATTGCGGCGCGGGGAGGTGATCGGCCTCATCGGCGAATCCGGCGCCGGCAAGTCGACCATCGGTCTCGCCTCGATGGGCTACACCCGCCGCGACTGCCATATCGTCGGCGGCAACATTATTTTCGGCGACACGGATATCCGCGCCATCAGTCCGAACGAGCGCCGCGAGCTGCGCGGTCCGAAGATCGCCTATATTGCCCAGAGCGCGGCCGCGTCATTCAATCCCGCGCATACGCTGATGGAGCAGGTCTGCGAAGCAGCCGTGCGGCATAGCGTATTGTCGCCGGCGGAAGCACGCACGGAGGCGGTCAGCCTGTTCAAGCAGCTCGATCTGCCGAGCCCGGAGACGATCGGATCGCGCTATCCTCATCAAGTCTCCGGCGGGCAGCTCCAGCGCGTGATGGCGGCGATGGCGATGGTCGCCAAGCCCGACATTCTCATCTTCGACGAGCCGACCACTGCGCTCGACGTGACGACCCAGGTCGAATGCCTTGCCGCTTTCCGGAAGCTCATCCGCGAGCACGGTACAGCGGCGCTCTACATCACCCACGATCTCGCCGTCGTCGCCCAGATCGCCGACCGCATTATGGTGCTGAGACGCGGTAAAATGGTTGAATTCGGTGATTCAAGGCAAATCCTGCTCGAGCCGAAAGAGGAATATACGCGTCGCCTGGTGAGCGAACGCGTCGCGGGCCGCGCCTTCGTCGATGGCAATATCGCCGTCCCGATCCCGATCCTCGCCATCGATCACGTGAGCGCCGACTATCCGGGCAAGCCCAAAGTCGTCGACGATGTCAGCATCGAAGTGCGCAAAGGCGACACAGTCGCCGTCGTCGGCGAATCCGGCTCGGGCAAATCGACTTTGGCGCGAGTGGTCACTGGCCTCCTGCCGCGGGTCGCCGGCGATGTCCGCTTCAACGGCGCAAGCCTTTCGCCGCGCCTGAAGGACCGCACCAAGGACCAATTGCGCCGGGTGCAGATGATCTACCAGATGCCCGACGTCGCGCTCAATCCACAGCACACCCTGCTCGAGACGATCGGCAGGCCGGTCGCGTTCTATTTCAATCGATCGCGGCGGGAAGTGCGCGCGCGAACGGCCGAACTGCTAAGGCAGATGGACCTGCCGGAATCTTTCATCACCCGCAAGACCAGCGAATTATCCGGGGGGCAGAAGCAACGCGTATCGATCGCCCGCGCGCTCGCGGCCGAACCTGATCTGATCATCTGCGACGAGGTGACCTCGGCTCTCGATCAGCTGGTGGGCGAAGAGATTCTGCGTTTGCTGAAGAAACTTCAAGACGATCTGGGCGTCGCCTATCTGTTCATTACCCATGATCTCGGAACGGTGAAACGAATCGCTAACAAGGTCGCCGTGATGCTGAAGGGGAAGATCGTGGCCAGCGGGGATACGGCCACGGTGTTCTCCCCGCCCTATCACCCCTATACCGAATTGCTTCTGTCCTCGGTGCCCGAGATGCGTCCGGACTGGCTCGACGAGGTTTTAGCGGCGCGTGCGACCGGAGCTGCGAGGACTTCGGCCCTCCTCCGAGCGCCCTGAACCGGCTCCACAAAAGAGGCGGCCCGTCCGGCCTTGCCGCGCCCGCATTTCGTTTCTATACCGCGCCGAGCTAATAAGAGGAAACGGGTAGGAAACGCACTCCGGGGAGCGGTTTTCCTCCGGCGTGATCATTGCATATCTCAATCGGCCGACCCATCGGTCGGCGGCGAATAGGACGTTGTTGATGCGCGCGCCGGGCGGACCGCGTCTGTTGTTGCGGCGGCTCCGTGAAGTGATGGCGGAGCCCGTCACCGCCCAGGCGCGTCTGGACCGGATCGTCGTCTTGATCGCCTCCAACATGGTGGCCGAGGTGTGCTCGCTTTACGTCGTGCGCGCTGACGCAGCGATGGAGCTGTTCGCCACCGAGGGCCTCAACCGCGAGGCGGTCCATCTGACCACGATGCGGCCAGGCGAGGGTCTGGTCGGCCTGATCGTCTCCAGCGCCGAGCCGCTGGCCCTGTCTGACGCGCAGCATCACCCCGCCTTTTCCTACAGACCCGAGACGGGCGAAGAAATCTACCAGTCGTTCCTCGGCGTGCCAGTGTTACGCGGCGGCGCGACAATCGGGGTGCTGGTCGTGCAAAACCGCGCGCGGCGCGCCTATTCGGAGGAAGAGCTCGAGGCGCTGCAGACGACCGCCATGCTGCTGGCCGAGATGATCGCCTCCGGAGAACTGCAGGGGATAGCAGCCCAAGGCGCGCCGATCGCCGTTCGCCGGCAAATGTCGCTCAAAGGCGTCGGCATCGCCGACGGGCTCGGGCTCGGGCATGTGGTGATGCACCAGCCGCGCGTGACGGTGTCCACGATCGTCGCCGACGATGTGGAATCGGAGCTCATTCGGCTCGAGACGGCGATCAGCGCCATGCGCGCCTCCGTCGACGATCTGATCGACCGCAACGACGACGGGGTCGGGGGCGAGCACCGCGACGTGCTGGAGGCCTTCCGAATGATCGCACACGATCGCGGCTGGCTACGCCGGCTCCGTGAGGCGGTGAGTTCCGGCCTGACCGCTGAAGCCGCGGTCGAGCGCGTCCACAACGACGCCCGCGCCAAGCTGCAGCGCCAGACTGATCCTTATCTGCGCGATCGTCTCCACGACCTGACCGACATCGCCAATCGCCTCTTGCATCAGCTTGCCGGCCAGAGCCTGGTTCTGCTGCCGGACGAGCTGCCGGAAAACGCCATCCTCGTCGCCCGTTCGATGAGCCCTGCGGCGCTGCTCGACTATGACCGCGCCCGGCTGCGCGGCCTGGTGCTGGAGGAGGCCGGCGCTTCGAGCCACATCGCCATCGTCGCCCGCGCGCTCGGTGTTCCCGCCGTGAGCGATATCGCGAATATCTCCGAGATCGTCGAGCATGGCGACGCGATCATCGTCGACGGCGACGCGGGCGAGATCCATCTGCGTCCGCCGGCGGACGTCGAGGCGGCTTATGCCGAAAAGGCGCGCATGCGCGCCCGGCGCCAGGCGCAGTATCGCGCTCTCCGCGAGACGCCGACAGCCACGGTCGACGGCGTGTCGATCGGCCTGCACATGAACGCCGGACTCCTCGTCGACATGCCTCATCTGGCGGAAACCGGGGCGCAGTCGATCGGCCTCTTCCGCACCGAATTGCAGTTCATGCTCGCCGCGCGCTTTCCGAGGCCCGGCGCGCAGCAGCAGCTCTACCGCGCCATCCTGGACGCCGCTGGCGAGCGGCTGGTCACCTTCCGCACGCTCGACATCGGCGGCGACAAGCTCCTGCCCTACATGAAGGGGGTTGACGAGCAAAACCCGGCGCTCGGGTGGCGCGCCCTTCGCATCGGGCTCGACCGCCCGGCGCTGCTGCGGATGCAATTTCGCGCGTTGATCCGCGCCGCTGCGGGGCGCGATCTCAAGATCATGGCCCCCATGGTTTCGACCGTCGATGAATACAGAGTCGCGCGATCGATGTTCGATCATGAACTCAATTGGAGCCGAAGCCGCGGCCATGAACTGCCGCGGACGTCCAGTCTCGGGGTGATGGTCGAAGTGCCGTCGCTCTTGTGGCAGCTCGACGAGATCACTACAGCCGCGGACTTCCTTTCAGTCGGCTCGAACGACCTGATGCAATATCTCTACGCGGTCGACCGTCAGAACCGCCGCGTCGCCAACCGTTTCGATCCGTTGAGCGTCGGCTTCTTGCGTGCGCTGCGCTCGATCGCGCAGGCGGGAAAACGACACGGGAAGCCCGTGACCTTGTGCGGGGAGATGGGCGGACAGACCCTCGAAGCGATGGCGCTGATGGCGATCGGCTACCGGGAATTGTCGATGTCCCCGACCTCGATCGGGCCGGTCAAGGCGATGACGTTGTCGCTCAACATCGGCGAGGCGGAGCGCGAGGTCGAGGCGATGCTGGTTAAAGGGCGCGAGGACGCGTCCTTGCGGGCGCCGATCCAGCGGCTGGCGGAACGCCTCGAGGTGCGCCTCTAGCGACGCGAGCGTCCTTAACCCGCCGCTTCCGCTTCTTGAGCTCACACATGCCCGCCAACGACAACCTCGATCTCATCCTCCGTCGCCACCAGGAAATCTCCGCTCGCCTCGCGGAGGGAGCGGCCGGAGCGCAATATTCCGCATTGTCGCGCGAGCTCAACGAGCTTGAGCCGGTGGTCGCGGCGATCGAGGCCTTCCAGTCCAAAGAAAAGGAGCGGGCCGATCTCGCAGCGATGCTGCGGGAGCCGAATCTCGACCCCGACATGCGGGCTATGGCAAGCGACGAACTTGCTGCGGCCGAGACGGAAGCGGACGCGATGTCCAAGGCGATTCAGATCGCTCTCCTGCCCAAGGACGCAGCCGACGAGGGCAGCGCAATCCTCGAGGTCCGGGCCGGCACCGGTGGGGACGAGGCGTCTTTGTTCGCCGGCGACTTGTTCCGCATGTACGTCAAATACGCTGAGCGGAAGCGCTGGAAGGTCGAGGTCCTGTCGTCGAGCGAGGGAACGGCAGGGGGTTTCAAGGAGATCGTCGCCGAAGTGTCTGGCCGCGGCGTTTTCGCCAGGTTCAAGTTCGAGAGCGGTGTCCATCGGGTTCAGCGCGTGCCGGCGACCGAGACCCAGGGGCGTATCCATACCTCGGCCGCAACCGTCGCGATAATGCCGATCGCCCAGGAATCGGACTTCGAGATCAACGAAGCCGATCTTAAGATCGACACCATGCGCTCGAGCGGCGCCGGCGGCCAGCATGTCAACAAAACGGAATCGGCAATCCGCATCACTCACCTTCCAACGGGAGTCGTGGTCGCCATGCAGGAAGAGCGTTCCCAGCATCGCAACCGCGCCAAGGCGATGGCGCTTCTACGCTCGCGCATCCTCGACGCTAAAAACCAGCAGCTCGACGCTGAACGGGCGCAGGAGCGGCGTTCGCAGGTCGGTTCAGGCGACCGGTCGCAGCGCATCCGAACCTATAATTTCCCCCAAGGGCGGCTGACCGACCATCGCATCAACATGACCCTCTATTCGCTGGAGCGGATCATGGAAGGGGAGGGTCTCGACGAGATCATTGACGGACTCACGGCCGAACGTCAGGCGGAGCTCTTAGCGGCGCAGGCGGGGTCGTGACGCCGATTCCACGACTGCCGCCGTTCGCGCCGGGAATGCGCATCGGGCTGCTCGGCGGATCGTTCAATCCGCCGCACGAGGGCCATGCGCTTATCACCCGGCTTGCGCTGCGCCGGCTCGCGCTCGACCGCGTCTGGTGGCTGGTGACACCAGGGAACCCGCTGAAGTCGCTAACCGGGCTCGCGGCGCTCAACGCCCGCATCGAGGCCGCGCGCAGGCTCGACGTCGGGCCGCGCGTCGTGGTCACCGACATTGAGGCGCAGATCGGCTCGCGCTTTACCTACGACACGCTGCGCTGGCTCAAGCGCCGCGCGCCGGGCGTCCATTTCGTGTGGATCATGGGCGCTGACAACCTTCGCCAGTTCCATCTCTGGCGGCACTGGCGCGCGATCGCCGATCTTGCGCCGATCGTTGTCGTCGATCGGCCGGGCTCGACCCTGAAGGCGATCTCAAGTCCGGCCGGCGCGACGCTGGCGCGCTGGCGGGTTCCGGAGCAGGACGCTTCGCGCTTCGCCACGATGGCGCCCCCGGCCTTGCTCTTTCTGCACGGGCCGCGCTCCAATTTATCTTCGACGGCGCTCCGGCGCGGGAGCGAACCTGAACATAGCGCGGCGACGCCCGCGCTTTCGGACCCTGTGTAACCCTCCTCGTCGAGCGGGCGCGCGATGAGGACCAGCTGCGTCAAGCGCGAGCCTTCATGGCTCGACGGCCACGATCGATCGCCTGGCGCCACAGGACTTTTGGCACAGAAATGAAGTCGCGCGGGTTGCGTGCGAGGCGAGCGAGCTCTGCTGCGGCCTTTTCACGAACCGACTCGGTCGCTTTGCTTGGATGGCCAGAGTTAAAAGGGGGGTGCGGGTCATATTCGATCATCAACTGCGCAATCTCTGCAGCTTCCCGACCGGCGATTTCGGCGAACAGCTCGAGAGCCAGATCGAGCCCCGCCGAAACGCCCGCGGCGGTCCAGATCTTGCCGGACTTGACGATCCGGGCATCGGGGACGGCCGTTACGCTAAAGCGACTGAGCGACGCCTGCGCCCACCAATGCGTTGTTGCGCGTTGCCCCTCGAGGAGACCGGCGGCGGCCAGAATAAGCGCGCCGAGCACACCGACGTCGTCATCGTGCTTGTCTCATGCGCCTTCTTAAGCCACGAGAGCAATCGCCCATCAGCCATTGCCGAAATGGTATTGGCCTCCGAGCCTGGCGCGAGGATGAGGAACGGATGCGGCGTTTCTTCGAAAGAGTGGGTGGCGCCGCTGATGAGAACGTCGCGATCTGTAACGACGGGGCCAGGCTCATGCGCCACCAATCTCAATTCAAAATCCGGCAGCAGCTTCAGAATTTCATAAGGCCCGAGCGCGTCGAGCGCGGTCATGCCAGGATAAAGGACAATGGCGATTTGACGCTTATCGGCCATATGCATACCCGCGCTAAGCTCAGCTTCTCAACCGACCGGGCCAGAGTTCCCGTTGGTAGGGCAAATGATGATCGAAATCTCCTGTTGGGCAGCCTGCGCCGACACGAATAGAAACGTGGAGCGTCGGCCAGACCGGGAGAACGTCAATGAGCACGTCCGTACTGATCGTCGGCGCCGGCCCGGTGGGTCTGACACTCGCCTGCGAGCTTACCCGCTACAAGATTCCGGCCAGGATCGTCGACAAGGCGGCCCAGCGCACGGACAAATCGAAAGCCCTCGTGCTCTGGAGCCGTACGCTCGAACTGCTCGACCGGGGGACACGGGAGCCGCGCCTTTCGCCGAGGCGAGCTTCAAGGTCGACGGCGTCAATATCGTCTCGGACGATCGCCGCGTGGTCGGTCATGTCAAAATGGACTCCGTGCCGAGCCCCTACAATTACGCGCTGATGCTGCCCCAGTCCGACACCGAGCGGCTGCTTGAAGAAAGACTCGAGCGCCAGGGCGTCTCCGTCGAACGCAGCACGGAGGCCACGGCGCTCAAGATCAGAGCGGATGGCGCCGAAGCGACGCTTCGGCACGCCGATGGCCGCGAAGAGACAGCTCATGCGGATTGGCTGGCCGGATGCGACGGCGCGCACAGCATCGTGCACCACACGCTGGGAGCCCCCTTCACGGGCGAGACCATGCTTAGCGACGGGATCCTGGCGGACACCCACATGGAGGGTTATCCGTTCCCCGATACCGAGGTCGCCGTCTACTGGGCGCGCGAGGGCGTGCTTCCGATCTTTCCGATCGCGCCGGGACGCTATCGCATCATCGCCAACATCCCGCCGAGCGGCGGAGACCATCCTCGCGATCCAACGCTCGAAGAGATCGCGGCGATCGTCGA
>DATCEJ010000466.1:0-6177 GCA_036510135.1 Roseiarcus sp.
CCAGGTCGTCGATCAACTTGCTGTCGCGTCGCTGGGGCTGTCGGCTGCGTTTGGCGCCCACACCGACGATGTCGTTGGCCGTATTCACGCCAGCAGCACCGAGGTCCTTGACGCCATTCGTTCCCATGGCGACTCAGTCGCTGTTCGCCTCTCCGAGGCCGCCGCTTCGACGAGCGACGCCATTACCGCTCATGCGGACACCGTCGTAAGCCGCGTTTCGGCCAGCAGCGGCGAAGCCGCGCAAACGCTCCGAGTCCATGGCGACACCGTCGCCGCGCGCCTCTCCGAGGCCGCCGAGACCGTCAACGTGCACGGCGAGTCGGTCGCGGCTCAACTTGCCGGTGCGTCGGCCGCGATGAGCGCCGCCGTCGCCGCTTACGCGGACGAGGTTGTCGGCCGTGTCAGCGCAAGCGGGGCGCAAACCGTGGACGCGATCCGCGCACAGGGCGACTCGGTCGCCGACCAGCTCGCGCACGCTTCCGAGGCGACGCGGGGCGCCGTTGCCGAATATACGGACGACGTCGTCGCCCGCGTCAGCGCAAGCGGCGAACAAGCCGTCACGGCGATTCGCTTCCATGGCGAATCCGTCACTGATCGACTTTCCCACGCCTCGGGGGCCGCGCGCACCGCCGTCGGCGAGTATGCGGACGACGTCGTCGCCCGCGTCAGCGCCAGCGGCGAACAGGCCGTAGCGGCGATCCGCTTCCATGGCGACTCGATCGCCGATCGACTTGCCGAAACGTCTGCCGCATCACGCAGCGCTGTCGCGGAGGTTTCGGACGAGATTGCCGCCCGCATCAGCGCAAGCGGCGAGCAAGCCGCCGAAGCGATTCGTGTCCATGGCGATTCGATCGCCGAGCGACTCGCCGGAACTTCGGCAGCGGCGCGCAGCGCCGTCGGCGAATACGCGGACGACGTCGTCGCCCGCGTCAGCGCAAGTGGCGAACAGACTGTCGAAGCGATCCGCTTCCATGGCGATTCGATCGCCGAGCGACTCGCCGGAACTTCGGCAGCGGCGCGCAGCGCCGTCGGCGAATACGCGGACGACGTCGTTGCCCGCGTCAGCGCGAGCGGCGAGCAAGCCGTCGAAGCGATCCGCCTCCATGGCGGCTCGATCGCCGGGCGACTGGCCGAGACCTCGACGGCAACGCGCATCGCGGTCAGCGAGTATGCCGATGATGTCGTTGCACGCGTTAGCGCAAGCGGCGAACAGGCCGCCGCGGCGATCCGCTTCCACGGCGACTCGATCGCCGATCGACTTGCCGAAACTTCGGCCGCGGCGCGCAGCGCTGTCGCAGAAATTTCGGACGAGTTCGCAGCTCGCATCAGCGCTAGTGGCGAACAGGCCGTCGAAGCGATCCGCTTCCACGGCGACTCGATCGCCGATCGACTCGCCGAGACTTCGGCCACGACGCGTAGCGCCGCTGCAGAGCACTCGGACGAGGTCGTCGCTCGCATCAGCGCAAGCGGTGAACAGGCGGTCGAGGCGATCCGCTTCCACGGCCACTCGATCGCTGATCGGCTTGCCGATCCCTCGGCGGCGGCGCGCAGCGCCGTTGACGTGTATTCAGACGAGATCGTGAGCCGGATCAGTTCGAGCAGCGAGCAAGCCGTCACCGCGATCCGCACCCAAGGCGACTCTGTCGCCGGTCAGCTGGGCCTCGCCAGCGACACGCTCGCCCGCGACTTCAGCGACCGGTCGAATTCGCTGATCGAGCGGCTCCAAAGCGGCGGCGAGCGGCTCTCCGATACCATCGTCGTGCACGGCGATAGTCTGGTCGCGCGTCTTGGCGACGCGACGGACCGCCTGCACGACACCGTCGTGGTGCGCGGCCAGGTCCTGGAAGACAGGCTCACCGGGTCGAGCGAACGCCTGAGCGCTGTGGTCCGGGATCGCGCGGAAGACGCGGCCGCGATTCTTGACGCCGCGGCTGCACGATGGGGCGAGCAATTCGACGCCCGAGAGAGCCAGTTGCGGGGCGCCGTCAACAACCAGAACGATGCGCTCGAGAACCTGTTCGACGAATCGACCCGCCGCCTTGTCGGCGCGATCTCCGCCGAGGGGGCCCTCGCCCAGGCCCAGATCGAGGCGTCGGCCTCCCACTCTATAGCCACGCTGAGCTCTGAATCGGCGCAAATCAACGAACGCCTGGCGTCGCTCGCCATCGACGCAGCAGCCGCAGCGGCGAACGGAGCGGGCAACGTGCATGAAGCGCTCAGCGAGCGGATCGCCGCCTTCGACCATATCGTCAACCAGCGAGCCGTCACCCTCGTGGAGGCTGTGTCGCAGCAGACCGAGCGGATGCGCGAGCATCTCCAGACGCTCGATGGTCTCGTGGGCGAAAGCGGGCATAGCGTCATCGATCGCTTAGGGTCCCACTCCGAGGAATTCACCTCGCGCATCTCCGGACATCTCGATGCGATCGACCTAATGATGCGGACCCGGCGCGACGAATTCGACAAGCGCTTCGTCGACCACAGGGAGCAGTTGGACACGAAGTCCACGGAGCGATTGGAGCAGTTTGAGGTTGCCTCCGCCGCGCATCACAATGCGGTCGACCTCGCCTTGGCATCGCACACGCGCCGCGTCGATACTTCGCTCGGAGACGGACTCGCGCGGTTTGAGGGCGCGATTGACGGGCGAGGCCGCGAAATCATCGGACAAATCGGCGATCGCTCAGCCGCTCTCGCAGCCGATCTCAGCGCCAAGCTCGCCGCCATCGAGGAAACTCTCGTCAACCGCGGCGGCGAAATCGACGAAAAGCTCGGCCAGCGAAACCAAGAGGCGGCGGCCCTGTTTGACCGTCGACTACAGGCCGTCGAGGAACGCGGAGGAGCAAAACTTCAGGAAGTGTCGTCGACGCTCGAAGGTCTTCTGACGCGGATCGAAGACTCGCTTACGCAACGCGGCAGGGCGCTGTCCGAGACCCTCGCCCGCACCACCCTCGAAACCGCAAAGGCGCTCGGAGACGGCGGTCGCGAAATCACGCAAGGCATGAGCGCCAAATCCGCGGAAATCAGCGAGGCGCTGCAACGGCGCGCGGAAGAGCTGACGCAAACGCTGTCGACTGTCGCGCGAGACATCAATGCGACCTTGACCGGCCGTGTCGAAGACGTCTCGCGATCGCTCGGCGTGAGCGTCGATCAGTTCAAGGAGCAGGTCGTCACGCCGATGCAGGACCTGAGCCGGCGCCTCGACTCGAGCCGGGCCGAGCTGGGAGACAAGGTGGGCGAGCACGCTCAGCAAGTCACAGCGATGCTCGACTTGCACAAGGCCTCGATCGGCGCCGCGTTCGACTCTCACAGAGTCGTCGTCGCCGACGTCACACAACAAAGCGTGCAAGTCTTTGATGCGCGCCTGGCCGCCCTGGCCGAGGCCGCGGACCAAAGCACACGCATCATTGACGTGCGGCTCGCAGACATGGTGGAGGCGGCGAATCGAAACACCGCGACCATCGATGAACGCCTCGTCGCTCGCATTCAGGTGATGAGCGAAGTTCTGACGAGAGCAGCGTCGGAAGCCGAATCGATCTGGTCGGCCCGCGGAGCCGCCGTCGCCAACGCTATCAGAGAAAAGGTCGACGACTTGCGAGAGGTCATCGAAAGCAAGGGCGCCGATCTGGTGACCGCCCTCGGTGAGCGGGGCGATGATGTGTCGGCGAGGTTCGTCGGGGTCGGTGAGCGTGCGATGCATACACTCGACCAGCAGATGGCCGGCCTCGCAACGCTTCTGACCCGGCGCACAGATGAGCTTATTGCAGCCGTCAACGGCAGCGCGGCGGATCCGGTGCGCGCGTTGAGCGCGCTGACGGGGCAGTTGCGTTCCGAGGTCGCCGATTCCAGCGAAGCGCTGCGCAAGGTCGCCGCCGACGTCACCCAGCGGTCGGCCGAGACGATCGAGGCATTGCTCAAGCGATTGACCGAGCAGGTGGAGACGTCCAGCGTCTCACTCAGCGAAACCGTAACCCGCAGCGCTGAGAGCTCGGTCGACTCCCTCTCCGGGACCGGCGACCGGTTGCGCCACGAATTGACATCCGTGATCGACAACCTTGGTCAAACCAGCGCCACCATCGATCAGGCGATTGGGTCGGCGGGAGATCGGCTTGCGGCAGTTCAAAGCGGTCTCGCGACGCGCGTCGAGGAATTCCAACATGCGCTCGGCGGCATCTCATCGCAGGTCACCGCTCTGGGACGCCTTTCAGCCACAACCCAGTCCGACGCGAGCGCGCTTGCCGGGCAACTCGCCCAGCATGCGGAAGCTCTCGCGCTTGTCGGACGGGATCTCGCACAACAGCAGCAGTCGGTCGACACCGCTCTCGAGCGCCGTCGTAGCAGCCTCCAAGCGCTCATCGGCGATATCTCGGGCCGCAGTGAGGCCTTCGAGGCGACACTGGGCCGCTTCGCGACCAACGTCGAAGACAGTTTCGCCAGGTCGCAAGCTCGCGCCCAGGAAATCAGCGCCGCGCTCGCCGCCGCCACAAGAGGCGCTTCGATTGCAGTCGCAGGTCAGTTCGAAACCATTCGCGACACGGCGGCGAAAGAGCGCGAGCGAACGACTCAATCCCTGCAGTCGACCCTCGAACAGACCAATGCGCAGCTGACCGGCGCGCTTGATCATGCCGCTGACCGATTCCGCCAGTCAGTCGCCGAAGTGAAGGACATGGCGGGTCAGGTTCAGCGCGAACTCGACCAGACCCGGCAGGAGCTCCGTCGCGGAGTGCTTGATCTGCCCCAGGAGACGAGCGAAACCGCAGACGCAATGCGGCGGGTCGTTTCCGATCAGATCCGCGCGCTGAAGGAGCTTGCCGCGCTGGTGTCAGACTCGGGGGCGACTTACGATGTCGTCGAACCGACTGCGGCGACGGCAGTGGCGGGAGCGCGTTTTGAGAAGCCGCTGCTGCGCGCCGCCGAGAGGACGCTTGAGCTCGAGGCGCCGTCGCAATCCGAAGTCCTCGCGCCCGTTGGCGCGCCTGAGACCGAGAGGCAGACGTTGGGGCGGATTGGCGCGTCGGAACCGATTCCACCATTCGCACGGGCTCAAACGCAGTCGTGGTCAGCGTCGCCCGCCGCCGCTTCGCGGCCGATTGCGGCGCCGGCAACCTCGGCTCCAGCGTCGGCTACCGATCGCGGGCAGCCCGGATGGCTCTCGAACCTGCTTGCGGCTGCCTCCCGCGACGAGCCGGAGGAGAGCGAATCGAAAGGCGCGGAAACGCTCGAGGCGCTGAGCCAGGAAATCTCCGGCCTCATCGACAATGCGGCTGCGGTCGAAATGTGGGATCGGTGGCGCCGCGGCGATACGGGCGCTGTTTCGCGGCGCCTCTACACGGAGGCCGGTCAACAGGCGTTCGACGAGCTTCGGCGACGCTTTCGCGCCGACCCCCAGTTCCGGGACACAACAACGCGCTATATGCAGGAGTTCGAGCGCCTATTATCGAAGATCGGTCAGAACGACCGCGACGGCGCGCAGTGGCGAGCCTACCTGCTATCCAACACCGGCAAGGTCTACACGATCCTCGCGCACGCCTCGGGGAAGCTGGGCTGAAGATTGGCGGCAGCCATCGGCCTTTGATGGCCCGCGCAAGCCTCGGTATGGTAGAGATCCGGTGATGAGACGGCTCGGCGCTCCCGAGGAGCGGCGAATGTCCCCGGTTGAGGGCCGGAACGCTGATTTAAGAAAAATCGACCATTTCTTGCCAAATCGGCTGCGATCTGGTATTGTTTTTCAGAAATGTCGACAAGCGGCGGTGGCGGTCCCCATGGCGACGCGCGCCACGGGCTTCGGCGTTTCGGACGGGGAATGACTCGCTAAAGGCACCGCAAGCCATTGAAATCGCTCAAAACGGACTCGTTAATCCATCGGCTCACATTTGTCGGGAAGGAGAAACCGACCGGACGAATTCCGTGATGCTTCGTTGGGTGATGCAATGGCGGTCGTGGCGTACGAGCGCAACCTCGTAGCTTTTCACGCCCCGCGATAGATGTCCTTGTAAGCTTCCCGCAGCGCCGCCTTCTGCACCTTGCCCATCGCATTGCGCGGCAGGGAATCGACGAGAATGATCTGTTTGGGCGCCTTGAACCTCGCCAGGCGGCGGCCGAGCGCTGAGAGGATCGCCGGTTCGCTCAGCGTCGCGCCCGGACGCGCAACGACGGCCGCCGTCACGGCTTCGCCGAAATCGG
>DATCEJ010000467.1:0-2942 GCA_036510135.1 Roseiarcus sp.
TTCTGGGTGCGGAAATATTGCTGGAAGGTGGGGTAGAGCGCGACGTTGCTCTTGTAGTCGCCCATCAGGTCGAGCTGCACTTCGGTGACGCCCGGTCGCGACAGATAGAAATTGTCGAGGGTGTAGCCGTCCGGCGACACTTGAGTCGGGTCGGGCACGCCGTGGGTATATTGCCAGACCGTCGTTTCCGGGTTGACAAAGCTGCGCAACGCCTCGCGATTGGCCTTGGACGGATCCTTCCAATAGGCCCGGATCGGATTCCAACCGTCGCTCAGTCCCTCCTCATAGGCGTTGCCGTTCTGCGAGATGATCGCGGTGATCCGCTCCGGATGCTTGACCGCGAGCCGGAATCCGGTCGGCGCGCCATAGTCGAAAACATAGACGGCGTAGCGATCGAAGCCGATGGTCTCGGTGAAGCGGTCGATCGTCTCCGCGATCCTGTCGAACGTGTTGCCTTTATCCGGCAGATCGGAGTTGCCGAAGCCCGGGAGATCGGGAGCGACGATATGGAAGCGGTCGGCGAGCAGCGGAATGAGATCGCGGAACATATGGCCGGCGGTCGGGAAGCCGTGCAGCAGCAGCAGCTTCGGAGCGCCTGAAGCGCCTGCTTCGCGGTAGAAGACGTTGCGAGTGTCGACCTTGGCGGTCCGATAGTGGATGGCGGTCATGACGCTTGTCCTTTCGCTCAAAAACTGGGAGGGCCTCAGCCCTTGCCGATCTCGCCCATCGCCTCGCGGATGATGTCGACGACGGTCGAGGGCGCAGTCACGAGCGGCGTGTGATCGACGGGGTGCGGCCGAATCTGAGCCTTCATCCGCTCGGCCATGAAGCGGTGATTGTCCTCGACGATCATGCGGTCCTGCTCGGCGACGAGGAACCAGGCAGGTCGGTCTTTCCACAGCGGCCGCTCCATCTTGATGGTGATGCACGCGGGCGAGATCGGCCGCTGCACCGCCGCTAGCACCGCCAGTTCTTCCTTCGAGGCATTTTGCGCAAAGGCGGCGGCGAAGGCCGCTTCGGGAAGATAGATCAATCCATGCGCGTCGGGCGCGAGCTTGGGCGCCTGGGGATGCGGCTTGCCGCGATAGAACACGTCGGCCACCGTCTCGCCTTCATCCGGGGCGAGCGCGGCTACGTAGACAAGCGCCTTCACTTTGTCGCTGTGGGTCGCCCCGATGACCCCGCCGGCATAAGCGTGGCCGGCGAGGACGACTGGCCCTTCCATCCGCTCGAGCGTCCGGTCGAGCGCCGCGACGTCGTCATGGAAGGACGTCAGAGCCAAAGGCGCGGCAACCGCTTTGACGCCGCTCGCCGCGAGCGGCGCGATCACTTTCGCCCAACTTGATCCATCAGCCCAAGCGCCATGGACGAGGACCACAGTCACGTCTTTCATGGCTATTCCCGCTCCTCCGATTGCGTGTTCTAACCAAGATAACCTGTTTAGAGGGCGAACATAGGTTATCTATCAAGCTTTCCAATAACCTGTCAACAGCGAGTTTAAAGGTTATACTGCTGGAACATTTTCTATTGATTCGGAGAGCCTCCGTGCCGGACAGACCGCTTGCGAATTTCATTGCCGACTCGCTTGGCCTCGATTTCCTGAACTCGATCGCTACGCCGATCGCTACGCCGGTTGATTGGCTCGACAGCGGTGACGGCTTCCTCGCCTGGCTCGCTCAAGCCAACCTCGTTCCGGCACGCGCGCTGAATGCGTTGACGAAGCGGGCGGCGCCCGACGAACTGGACAAGGTTGCCGGCCAAGCCCTTGTCTTGCGTGAGTGGTTCAGGGGCTTCGTGCGCGAGCACATGGGCCGGCGGCTCACGCCAGAGGCGATGCGTGAATTGGGTCCCCTGAACGAGCTCCTCATGCGGGACGAAATGTTCAGCCGGGTCGCAAGACGCCGCGATACCAACGGCGATCGCTTGGAATTGCAGATGATGCGTCGCTGGCGATCGCCGGAATCTTTATTGCTTCCGATTGGCGAAGCGCTGGCGAAGTGCGTTTGCGACGAGGACTTCGCCGCCATCAGGGCGTGCGAGGGGCGCCTCTGTACGCTGATCTTCGCCGATCGGACGCGGAGGCGGGGCAGGCGCTGGTGCAGCATGGCCGTCTGCGGCAATCGCGCCAAACAAGCCGCTCATCGCAATCGGCTCAAAGCTGTGCGCTGACGTCGTCGGCCTGGGTTCAAGCGCTGGTACGAGACGGCGTGTTCGAGACCAGGGAGTTCAATCCCTCGGCCGCGGTCGGATGGGCGAAATCCGACTGTGTGCACAACGGCCGTCACTTCGTCGGCCTGAGCGCCGATCATCTGAAGCCGAGCGCTCGGTCGTTGTTCTCTGCGACAAGAGCCTTCATCAAGGCTTCGGTTTCGCTGATCGCAAAGCTCTCGGAGATTAAGGCTTTTATAGCGTTAGCTATTGGTTTGGTTCAGTGCCGGATCGGATTGAGGGAGCTTATTCGATGCAGGCTGAGGACTTTTCGGGGTGGCTATCTGCGATTGCGGGCTTGAGCGCAGCGACGCGAGGTCTCGGAGGCGCTCAAGAGAGCGGAAGGCGGAGAGGCGCGTTCGGGCTCGAAGGTTTCGCTGGGGGCGAAGCGGGGCAAGGCGACGAAGCGCAGTCGCCGCGAGGATAGGCTTGGATTGGCCAGCCATGAGCGGGTGGAAAGCCAGGGCTGCCCGCATTGCGCGGGCCGAGAAGTCGTGGGCTGGGGCCGTTCGCACGGCCTTTTGCGGTTCGCTGCAAGAGTTGCGGACGCACCTTCAACGCCTTGACCAAGACGCCGCTGGCGCATCTGCGCAAGAAGGAGCGCTGGCTCGATCACGCCAGAGCGATGATCGAGGGCAAGAGGCTGGCGAAGACCGCGGCGCTCTGCAGCGTTCATCCGACGACGGCCTTCCGCTAGCGGCATCGGTTTCTCCGCGCCCCGGCAAGCGACAAGC